>PLST01000601.1:7044-25262 GCA_003164255.1 Acidobacteriaceae bacterium
GACGCCGACGATGCGGGCTTCAGAGTGGCGACCTTCGACCAGGTGAAGACGGCGTACGCGGAAGAGGTGCGCGCGCTGATGGCCGGCGGAGTGGACTTGCTGCTGGTGGAAACGATCTTCGATTCCTTGAATGCCAAAGCCGCGCTGGTGGCGATCCGCGAAGTGTTTGACGCCGAGGGCCGTGAGCTGCCGGTCATGATTTCAGCGGCGGTGGGCCGCGGCGGCGAGACCATGATCTCCGCGCAGACAATTGAGGCGTTCTGGATTGCGGTGGAGCATGTGAAGCCGATTGCTGTGGGACTGAACTGCTCGCTGGGCCCGGACCTGATGTATCCGTTTCTCGAGGAGCTCGCAGAGAAAGCCAACGTGGCGGTTTCGTGCTATCCGAATGCGGGGTTGCCAAATCCGCTGTCGGCGACGGGCTTTGACCTGGGCCCTGCGGACATGGCGCGTTACCTGGGCGAGTTTGCCGAGGGCGGGCTCATCAATATTGCGGGCGGCTGCTGCGGCAACACTCCGGAGCACATTGCGGCCATCGCCAAGGCTCTCGAGGGCAAGGCTCCGCGCGACTGGATGGCGCATCGTGCAGAACTCGACGCGAGCGGGGTCAAGGCATGAGCGGGGAGAACGAATTCAAGCCGCTGCGGCTTTCCGGTTCGCAGCCCTTCGTGCAGCAGCTCGGCGTCTTTATCTTGGTGGGCGAGCGAACCAACGTGGCCGGTTCGCCGCAATTTGCCAAACTGATCAAGGCCGACAAATACGAAGAAGCCGTTGCCGTGGCCAGACAGCAGGTGGAGAACGGCGCCAACGTACTCGATATCTGCATGGACGAGGGCATGATCGACGGCGTGGCGGCGATGACGCGCTACCTGCACCTGCTGGCGAGCGAGCCGGAAGTGGCGAAGGTGCCGTTTATGGTGGACTCGTCGAAGTGGGAAGTGATCGAGGCGGGTTTGAAGTGCGTGCAGGGCAAGGGGATTGTGAACTCCATCTCGCTGAAGGAAGGTGAGGCAAAGTTCCGCTCGAACGCAGCCACAGTGCTGAAGTATGGCGCGGCGGCAGTTGTGATGGCCTTCGACGAGCAGGGACAGGCGGCCGGCCTCGAAGACAAGATTCGCATCTGCGAGCGCGCTTACAAAATCCTTGTCGATGAAGTTGGCTTCCCGCCAGAGGACATCATCTTCGATCCGAACATCCTNNATGGAGGAGCACAACAACTACGCGCTGGACTTTATCAACGCGACGCGCTGGATCAAGTCCAACCTGCCGCACGCCAAGGTGAGCGGCGGCGTTTCAAATATTTCGTTCAGCTTTCGCGGCAACAACAAGGTGCGCGAGGCCATGCACGCGGCGTTTCTCTACCACGCCATTGCAGCCGGCATGGACATGGGCATTGTGAACGCCGGCATGCTGGAGGTGTACGAGGAGATTGAGCCGGAGCTGAAGGTGCTGGTGGAGGACGTTCTCTTGAACCGGCGGCCGGATGCGACCGAAAGGCTTGTGGAGCGAGGCGAAGCGCTGAAAGGTACAGCCGGCGCGGAAGTTGCCGAAAAGAAGACCGAAGAGTGGCGCAGCGGCACGGTGGAGGAGCGGCTCTCGCATGCGCTGGTCAAGGGCATCGACATGTACATCGAGCTCGACACCGAAGAAGCGCGCGTCAAGCTGGGCCGTCCGCTGGCGGTGATTGAAGGTCCGCTGATGGACGGCATGGGCGTGGTGGGCGACCTGTTCGGCGCGGGCAAAATGTTTCTCCCGCAGGTGGTCAAGTCGGCGCGAGTGATGAAGAAAGCCGTTGCCCACCTGACGCCGTTTATGGAAGCGGAGAAGGCAGAGATGATTGCCGCGGGCCAGGTGGTGAAGGCGCAGGGCAAGATTGTGCTGGCCACGGTGAAGGGCGACGTTCACGACATCGGCAAGAATATTGTGGGCGTGGTGCTGGCCTGCAACAACTTTGAAGTCATCGATCTCGGCGTGATGGTGCCGTGCGAGAAGATTCTGGAGCGCGCGCGGGCGGAGAAGGCCGACGTGATCGGCCTGAGCGGATTGATTACGCCTTCGCTCGATGAGATGGTGCACGTGGCGCGCGAGATGGAGCGGCAGGGATTCAAGCTGCCGTTGCTGATCGGCGGCGCAACGACCACGCGCGCGCATACCGCAGTCAAGATTGCTCCCAGCTACAGTGAGCCGGTGGTGCACGTGCTCGATGCCAGCCGCGCCGTGCCGGTGACCACGAGCCTTTTGAGCGACGACGGCAAAGCAGCGTTTGTTGCGCAGCATCGCGCGGACTACGATGCGCTGCGCAAGGCGCATGCGGGGCCGCGCGTGAAAGGTGTGCCGATTGAAACAGCGCGCAAGCGGCGTACGCCGATCGAGTGGCGGCAGCAGGATTTGCCGGAGCCGGAGTTCACCGGCGTAAAGGTACTCGACAAGTTTCCGCTGGCCACACTGCGCGAGTTTATTGACTGGAGTCCGTTCTTTCACACGTGGGGATTGAAGGGCGTTTATCCGCGCATCTTCGATCACCCGGAACAGGGCGCGCAGGCGAAGCAGGTTTTTGCCGAGGGGAATGCGCTGCTGAACTGGATGATTGCTGAAAATCTGATCAGGGCGCGCGGCGTGTATGGATTTTTCCCGGCGAATGCAGTTTGCGACGACGTGGAGTTGTATGCGGACGAGTCGCGCGCGAATGCGATCAAGCAATTTCATTTCCTGCGCCAGCAGGCGAATCGGGAAGGAAGCGAGCCCTGCCGGTCGCTTGCGGATTTTATTGCGCCGAAGGAAACCGGGCTGCGCGACCACATGGGCGCATTCGCGGTGACCAGCGGAATTGGCTTGAAGGAACTGTGCGACGACTTCCGCGCGAAGAACGACGACTACAACGCGATTATGGCGGAGGCTCTCGCCGACCGTCTTGCTGAAGCTTTTGCCGAGTGCCTGCACAAGCGCGTGCGCGACGAATGGGGCTACGGCCGCGCAGAAAACTTCACGCCTGCGGAGTTGATTCAGGAAAAGTATCGCGGCATTCGCCCGGCGGCGGGCTATCCGGCATGCCCCGATCACACCGAGAAAGGCCCGCTGTGGCAGTTGCTCGACGTGAAGGCCAACACCGGCATCGAGATTACCGAATCGTTTGCCATGTGGCCCGGCTCGAGCGTCAGTGGGCTTTACTTTGCGCATCCCGAATCGAGGTACTTCAGCCTGGGCAAGATCGATCGCGATCAGGTGGAAGATTACAGCGCACGCAAGGGAATGAGCGTGGCCGAAGTGGAGCGCTGGCTCGGACAGAATCTCAACTACGATCCGGCGTGAGCTGCGGGCGAGCCGGCGTTTGTTCTGTCCCACCCATGCGACAAAAAGAACAACGTCGCATGGATGGGGCACCCAGCTGATTGCAGCAAGATAGGAAATCGTCGCTGGAGCCGCAGCGTTTCCTGATTCAGGACAAAAGCAAATCGTCGCGCCCATTGGGCCCCGCGATCCACAAGCGGAATTCTTTGCGATGGCGTTATTTGACGTTACCTCCGAAAAAATAGTTTACGAATCTTGCGAAACTTTCGAGCCCCCCTTGTGTTCAGGAGGTTAACTCGGGGATTTCCAACCACAAACTGCTTGCGCGTGAGCATGCCGCAAGAAGTACCGGGACTTTTTTGCCTTGGAGGGCAACTTATGAAGCGCACCTCTTTGCTGATCCTGATTGCGATGCTGGCCCCGCGCCTGTTTGCGCAGAACGGCCAACGGCTCATTCCCGCCGGATCGCTGATTTCATGCACCACGGCCGAGCCGAGAATCTCATCGAAGACGACTGCCGTGGGTGATCCGGTCTTGTGCCAGGTTGGCCACGCCGAAAAGTACGGCCGGTCTGTTTTGCCCACAGACAGCTACCTCGTGGGCAGGTTCGAGGAATACAAGGATCCCGGCCACTTTGTGGGCAAGGGGTGGATGGAACTGAAGTTCGACCGCATGGTGATTGAGCCGAACACAGTGGTTCCGATTGATGCGCGGGTTGTGGATGTGCCCGGCTACAAGGTCGACAACCAGGGACGCATCCTGGGCAAAGGCCATGTGGCGCGCGACATCACGATGTGGTCGATTCCGATTTTGTGGCCGATCGATTTGCTGATGTTGCCGGTGCGCGGCCCGCGGCCTGTGCTGAAAGAAGAAGCGCGGCTGACGCTGAAGGTGATGGACGATTTGTCGCTCCCGTCAGGCGATGGCCCGCAGCGCGATCCTTACGGATTGATTCCGCGACAGCAGAACGGATACGATCAGGCGCCTCCGCCTCCGAATATGGATCAGCAGCAGCCTCCTGAGCTGTCGTATGGTCCCGGCGGCGACGCGCAGCAGCCTTACGATCAGCAGGCTCCGCCTCCGTCCTACGGCCCTCCGGCAATGGCTTATGCTCCTCCTGCGCCGATGCCGTATGCGCCGGTTGCGATGGCTCCCCCTCCCGCGGTATATGCCTATGGCGGTGTGATGATCGCTCCGCGCCCGTACGGCGTGATGTACGGTCCGCGGCCCTATTACGGATACGGTTACGGCCCGCGCGTGGTGGTGGGGGCACGCTTCGGCGGCTACGGTTATGGCGGAGGACGTGTGGCAGTGGGCGGCCGGTTCGGTTATCGACGGTAGGTTGTCTCAAGCGCCCTCGAAGATCGTGGCCATCGTTTAATGAAAGTTCAGCGATGGCCGTTTCATTTGCACACGCCGGTTCCGTTTGCAAACGGTCGTGAAATGTTTCGGGGCTGACTTTGCATATAATTATCCGCTTCTGTGCGACATTCAAGATAAGACGACCAAGAGAAGATGAGTGGCCTCCTCGAACGGCCGGGACGCACGATTGGACTTCTAGCGTTCCCGGCCGTTCCTTTTTTTGATGGAGTGCAGATGAACGAGCGGTTTGACGCTAGGGTTCCCACTAGGCAGCACCCAGGACATTCCCGATGATGAGGATGGTGGATTACGTGCGGGTGTACACGAATGAATCTATGTGTGGATGAGATCCCCGGTCCCCAAATGCGAGGGACCGGGGGCACCCGGCCTATGCCGCCGATGGTCTATAAGCGCCAATCACGATATCCTGGCACACGTTTTGCGCGGTAATTGGATTGCACCCGCCGGCGGAGAGCTGGTATTCAAATCCATGGCCTTCCAGCATTCCAAGAAAGCTTGCGAGGCGCGAGGGCGCGGCGCCAATTTTATGGTGGTATTCAATCACCATGGACTGAATTTGAGCGATAGCTCCGCTGGCGATCAGGTCTTCCAGTACGTCGAATTCGGAACCTTCGACATCGAGCTTTAAGAGATCGACCGGTCCAGAGATGAATCGCGAGAGCCGGGCCGCCTGCACAATCACTTCTCGATGGTCCGCCAGCCGTTCGGGATTGGCGCTGCCCATCAAATTACCTTGCGGATCGGTCGAAGCGTAAAAGGAACGCGCGCCTTCGCCGTTTGCCAGCATCAGGTTGTGAGCTTCCACATCCTGAAGATGATTGTTGGCGATGTTGGCTTTGAGAGCCGAAGCCGTGTCTGGATCCGCCTCAAAGGCAGTGATGCGCGCCTTTGGATAAAAATGCTTGAAGAAAAGAGTGGCCAGTCCGATGTTTGCTCCGCAGTCCAGGATCACGGGCGCATCGGTCTTCGCCGTGAAGCGATAATCGCCTTTGAAAAATATCTCGCCGAGTGCGATTCGGAATGAGCTGCGGCTGAGATACCTGACGCGATAGTTCAATACCCTGGGTTCAGAACTGGTCGAAAGTCGAGCGCGGAGCAGGTTTACCCGCTCGGCGAACGTGTACGGCAACTCGGACCTGTTGGAAATTTTGACGGCGTCGCCGGCGAACCGGGAGGCTTTTGAAATCAACTTCTTGAGCATTGAGCGGGGCTCTCGTTCCTGAGAGTGTAGCACGGGGCTGATCGCGGTCCGGAGAGGGTATGCAAAGCGCAATCGCGCTCGGGTGTGCCGGACTGGGCATCCAAGTACGCTCGTTTCTAACCGGCTTCGAACGTCAATGCGGCGTTAAAACGTAACCATATTTTTGCACTGTATTCGCAGCAGTTTGATCGTCCTTTGACAGAGGGACGCGGATACTGCAGGTGTGAATCCGCATCTGGTTGCGCAAGAACCCCGCGGTACGGACTTTGCTTCCACCACTCCGGTGGAGATTTCAATTCCCACTCAAAGCCTGACGTTGCCGACCGCGGTCGCGCCGAATCCCCTGGTGCGAACGAAGGTTCATGCGGAAGTTGGGCAGTACATGTTGCGCATGGCCGAGAGCGTGGAAGACCGCGATGCCGCGTGCCGTTTGCGCTTCAAGGTTTTCAATCTCGAACTGGGCGAGGGGTTGGAGAGCTCGTATGCGACGGGCATGGACACGGACGGGTTCGACCTTTTCTGCGAGCACTTGCTGGTGGAAGAAAAGCTGACGCGGCGCATTGTGGGCACGTACCGGATGCAGACAGGCAGCGCGGCCGCGCGCAATGTGGGCTACTACTCCGCGCAGGAGTTCAATCTCGATCCATATGAGCCGCTGCGAGCGGGGATATTGGAGCTGGGCCGCGCGTCTATCGATTGCGAGCATCGCACGCCCGAGGTGCTGATCTTGTTGTGGAGGGGGATCGCGCAGTATGCTACCGACATGGGGCTGCGTTACTTGATCGGCTGCTCTTCGTTGAATTCCAGGGACCCGCAGGAGGGTTGGCAGATGTACCGCCAGCTTGAGCAGTACCGGGTTTCACCGGAGTTTGAGACCCGGCCGACGGAACGCTTCCAATGCCCCGTGGAGCAGGATGGCCCGAGCGCACAGCAGGAGGGCCGGCAAGAAAGCGATCCGTTGCGAACTCATAATCTAGTTACGGTAAAAATTCCCAAGCTGATGAAGACCTACCTGGCGCTGGGCGCGCGCATTGCCGCCGAGCCAGCGTGGGACCGCGAGTTCGGCACCATCGATTTTCTTACGCTGCTCGATCTGAAGCAGATTTTACCGGGAGCGCGGAATCGGTTCCTGGCGCCACTGACGCAGTGACGCTGCGCCGGACGCGGCGCGCTGTGGCGCTGCTATTCTCGATCCTTACCTGCATTGTTCGTTTCTGGCTGCTGGGACTGAGTGGCCCGCGCACGCTGGAACGGCGCGCGCTCTGGGTACAAGCGTCGGCTCGGCACATGCTCAAGAGCCTGGGGATTGAGTACACCGTTGAAGGCGTTCCGCCAACCCATGGGCTGGTGGTTTCAAATCACCTGAGCTACATCGACATTTTGATTTTTTCCGCGGCCATGCCCTGCTTTTTTGTGGCCAAGATGGAGATTGTCGGTTGGCCGTTTTTCGGCAAGGCGGCACGCAGCGGCGGAACGATTTTTGTAGACCGGTCGAGCCTGGCGAGCGCGCTGACGGTGGCTGAGCAGATGACCGAGCGCCTGAAGTTGCCGATTCCGATTCCAGTGCTGCTGTTTCCTGAAGGCACCAGCACAGACGGCAGCCAGGTGATTCGTTTTCACTCGCGGCTGATCGATCCAGCCACCAGCCTGGGCGTGCCCATCACCACCGCGTGCGTCCGCTACGTGCTCCATGACGGCATGGAAGAGCGGGAACTGTGCTGGTATGGGGATGAGACGTTTGTGAATCACTTATGGAAGGTGCTGGGCGTGACGGGCTACGTGGCAGAGGTGCAGTTTGGCGAGCCGCGCGTGTATACCGACCGTCGCGTGGCCGCCGACGAGACCCACGATGAGATTTCGGCGATGCGGGAGAGGCAGGGACCAAGGGACCAAGGGACCGAGGGAATACGATCGGAATTAGTGGAGAGTTAGATGTAGGGAACGACGGAACCGGGGATCTTGGGACGAGAAGGCCGCTTATTGCGGCCTTTTTTCTTGCGCGGTCGCGGAAGCAGGTATGGTGTGAATTTCAGCCGCGGGCGAAGCCAGGGTCAGGGCGACGATGGTGTCGATGGCCTCAGGATTTCCTTCAAGAGTAACGGTCACGCCCTTGTCGCTCTGGCTGCAGTCGGCCGTGCCCCCGGTGAGAGCGGAGCAGGAGAGGATCTTTGCCGGCAACGCGGGCAGAGCAAGAGTTTTGCCGGCGGGAGCGAGGATGTGCAGATAGATGGTCTTGTCTCGATAGGTTGAGACGCCAAAATCTCCCGGGAGGTACGGGCCGCCGCGTGTCGAGTAGATGCTTTCACCGTATTTGCCGAGCCAGGCGCCGATTTCGCGTAGACGCTCGGCCTGCGCGGGATCTATCTGTCCATCGGGGCGGGGACCGACGTTGAGGATGAAGTTGCCATCGCGCCCCACGGCCGAAACGAGCAGGCGAATGAGGTGATCGAGCGGCTTGATTTTGGCGCTCGGATCGTATCCCCATGGACCATCGGTGATGGTGGTGCAGAGCTCCCATGGGTAGCGGTTTTCAAAGTTTCCGAGTGCACCGTCGCCTTCGCGGGATCGAAAATCGGCTGCAGCGTCTGTGCGGTCGTTGATGATGACGGAGGGTTGCAGCTTTCTGAGATTGCCGACCGCTTCGTCGTCCTGCCAGGAGAAGGCGCCGGTGTAGCGCTGATCCTTTGGGCGGGCGTGCCATCCGCCCTCGAAGGTGACTCCACCGAAGCCGAGCCAGTCTCCGCCTCCGCCATCGAACCAGACGATGTCGAGCTTGCCGTAGTTGGACGCGAGCTGGTTGAGCTGGCGATGGTATTGCGCGCGCAGTTGCTCGGCGCTGGGGCGGTAGATGCCGGGAAAGAAAAAGCCGGGGTAACGCCAGTCAAGTGGTGAATAGTAGAGGCCGACGTGGAGGCCGGCCTTGCGGACGGCTTTTACGTAGTCTGCGACGAAGTCACGATGTGCAGCGGAGCGCATGGAAGTAAAGTCGGAGCCGGGATCGTCGAAGAGGGCGAAACCATCGTGATGGCGGGCGGTGAGCACGGTGTACTTCATGCCGGCCTCTTTGGCGAGAGCTGCCCAGGCGTCGGGATCGAACTTGTCGGGATTGAACTGGCCGGCCAGCTTGGCGTACTCGTCGACGGGAATTTGCTCGGACCACTGGACCCACTCACCGCGGGCGGGAATGGAATAGACGCCCCAGTGCATGAAGAGGCCGAACTTGGCGTCGCGCCACCAGGAGATGCGCGCGGCGGCATCCTTGTCGGTGACGAGGGGCGCCCATTGCGCGCGGAGAGATGTGGCACAAGCGAATACAACCAGCAGAAGGGCGACGAGTCTTGCCTGAGGACGGCTCATGATAGATTCCTCTTTCACAAATTTGCTAGTGGATGGTTGCGGTGGCGGCGTTGAGCCAGAGGACGCGCAGGGTCGACGCGGATGTGTGCATGTGGGGGCTCCTGAGCCGATCCGGATCCATGATAGAACGAGGCGGCAAGGCGGGGTTTAGCGGGCCGCTGGTGCGGCGGTTGAGCCGCGCACAACCAGGCTGGTGGAAACCAGGAATTCGCGCTTGAGGTTGGGTGCTGCAGGATCTTCAGCCTGCTGGCGAAGGGCCTCAAATGCGGCGTGCGCGAGGTCGGCACGGGAGAGGCAGATTGTGGTGAGCGGCGGCAGGGTGAACTCGGCAAAGTCAATGTCGTCGAGGCCGATGACAGACAGATCCTTGGGCACGCGCAGGCCGGCCATGTAGGCAGCGCGCAGCACGCCGATGGCGGTCATGTCGTTGGAACAGACCACGGCGGTGGGCCGCTTCCCGAGGGCCTGCAACTGACCAAAGCCGGCCAGGCCACCCTTGAGCGTGTGATCGCATTCGATGATCCAGTCCTTCTGGACTGCGAGGCCGGCGGCCTTGAGCGCGGTTCGGAAATCGTTTTCCCGGGTGATCGCGGAATGGAGCTTGTGCGGGCCGGCGAGGAAGCCGATCTTTTTGTGGCCGAGTGCGGCCAGGTGATGAATGGCGGCATGAATGCCGCTGGAGTAGTCAAGCAGGATGGTGCTGGCCTTGGGGTCGTCGAGCTTGAACTCGGCGAGCACGATGGGCACGTTGCGATTGACGAGTTGATCGAGGATCGGCTCTTCCTCGCCGAAGGTCATCACGGCCACGCCGTCCACTTTGCGCTCGAGCATGCGGCGGACGCAGGTGGTAAGCACGGCGGGGTCGCTGTTGGAGGAACTGACGAGGATTTCGTATCCGTGGGCGACGGCTATCTCTTCAAAGCTGCGGATCAGTTCAGGGAAGAAGGGATTGGTGATGTTTTCAACGATGATGCCGAGCAGGCGGCTTTTGCCGGAGACGAGGGTGCGTGCGTGGGTGTTGGGAAAGTAGTTGAGCTGCTTGACAGCCTGCCAGACGCGTTTGGCAAGACGCTCGCTGACCAGCGGAGAACCGTTGATGGTTCGCGAGACGGTGGCGATTGAGACCTTGGCCATGGCCGCAACGGTGCGAATGTCGGGGGTTCTGGCCGCAGACTTTCGGGCTGTTTTTCTGGACACGTAAGAATCCTGTTCGCGGTAAATCTGGTGTGAGAGCAATGTTATTTCATTTGCGTCACGATTTAGGGAGTCACAAGAATTTTTTTGATGCGTGCCTGGCGAGGTATCCGAGATCACGGAGGTCCGCACGGCGCGCAGTTGAGGGAAAGTCAGTCGCGTTCGGCGATGAGCAGGCGCAAGTCGCGCAGGTTCTGACCGGTTGGCCCGGTGACCACCGTGTCGCCGATGGCGGTGAACATGGGACAGGCGTCGAAGGCGGCCAGCGAGGACTTGAGGTGGAATCCGAAGGCGTGCGCGCGCTCAACGGTTGTGGGGTCGGCAATGGCGCCGGCAGCCTTGGTGTTTCCGTCGATGCCGTCGGAGCCGGCGCTGAGCACGGTGAGCCGCTCGCCCTTGTATTGCTCAAGATCGAGCGCGCAGGCCATGGCGAACTGCTGGTTGCGTCCTCCGGCTCCGGGTGTACGGTCCATGGTGACAGTGACTTCTCCCACTGAGATGAGGCAGAGGCGCGGATGCGTGGCGCGCAGGGAGTGGAATCGCTCCAGCAGATAGCGGGCCGCGTCGGCGTAGTCCCAATCGTCGCAACTGTTGTCGACGACGTTGTGGTAGCCGGCTCTTTCAGCCTGGGCGCGCGCGTTCTCGATCAGGTCGTGACTGGAAAGCAGAATTTCAAATACAGAATCGCGAAAGGCCGGATCCTCTTCTTTGAGCAAAGCGCCGGCGGCGATGGGGGGCGGGGGCGCAACTTCAGCCTTGGCCGCCTTGGGAAAGAACGGCGGCAGCCAGCTCTTGTTTCCCGGCGATTCGGGAAGGTCATTGCGCTCAAAGTAGGCGCGGACGGAAGGCGGAAACTTGTCGGCCAGTTTGTATCTCGCGATGAGCTCGCGGACTTCCTCGACGGTGGAGTGGTCNNCGTCCGCCCTTGACGGCGGAGAAGTGCTTGCGCAGGGTGTTGATCTCGTTGATGGGCGCGCCAGAGGCCAGCAGCAATTGGTGGAACTCGCGAGTTTCTTCGAGTGTGATGTGCGGGTCGATGGGCAGATCGAACATGGCCGAGCCGCCGCCGGAGATGAGGTAGAAGACAAGCGTGTCTTTGCGGGCTTTCTTCAGCATGGCCAGCGTAGCGCGGGCTGCGGCAAAGGAGTCCTCATTGGGCAGCGGGTGGCCGCCCTCAAAGTAGCGGAAGCGCCAATTCTTGTGCCTGGGGGCCTGGTAGGCGCAGCAGATGCCGCGCAGGCCCTGGCGGCGCTTCATGCGGTCGAGCAGGGTTTCAAGCATGGGCGCGGCGGCTTTGCCGATGGAGATGACAAAGATGCGCTTGTAATTGGAGAGATCGATGGTGGCGGGGCCGCTGCCGTCGGGCATGAGGCGATGGAGCGTGTTGCCCTCAAAGCGCAAGCGGCGATCGAAGGCCGAGGCGATGTTGCACGCCGCAAGGGCGCCGGTAAAGATCTCAGTTGCCGTCTGATGGAGAGAGTCGAGCGCAGTTTCGCCGACTGGGGTCATAGGAGTTGCTCCTTGAGCCAGCCGGCGAGCGAGAATTGCATCGCGGCCAGGTGGCCAGTAAAAAAGTGATCGGCGCGGGGAAGGAGCACCAGTCGTTTGGGATCGGCAGCGGAGTGGACAACCTGCGCAAGCTGCGGAGCGGGCGCAAAGGGGTCCCGGTCTCCGCTGAGGAAGAGCTTGGGAATCGTGCAGTTCTTGAGCGAAGAATAGTGATACTCACGGCCTTCGGCCTGGGTGGGCAGGCCAAGGGCAACGAGAGCTGCCGGATGCGGATGCGCCGGCGCGGGAGAGCAGCAGGTTGCGATGGTCATGGCTGCGCCAAAGCTGAACCCCGCGGCAACAATGGGGAGGCTGAATTCGTTCTGGAGCCAGGCCAGCGCGGCCAGCACGTCGCCAGCCTCGGCGCGGCCATCGTGCGTGCCCTGGCTCAAGCCCGTGCCGCGAAAGTTGAAGCGCAGAACCGGCCAGCCCAGCCCGAAGGCTGGATCGTTGAGGGCCTTCATGGCGTGATAGACGACCTTGTTGTGGAGGGTGCCGCCATGGAGCGGATGAGGATGGCAGATGAGCGCGGCGAATCGCGCCTGCGGAGCGCCCTGGTTGAGAACGGCCTCAAGCCGGCCTGCGGGGCCGGCCAGATCCACGCTTCGCAGCATGGGAACACCCGGATGTTCGTCCGGTTGGGCGGGTACAAAAGTGGCGCTCATTCCACTCCTCATTCTACGCGCAATGGCTGGGCCATTGCGCGCTGGGCCGCGGCACAAAAGTTAGGGGTCAGGTGACCTTGGTGCGTTCCGGTGACGGGCGGTGATGAGGTCGCGGAGGCCTGCATGCGGGGAGTGTGCAGTACACTGTCGTCACTGGGAAAGCAAAATGGAGATTCGGGTCTGTTCCCTTACCCGTCGCGCCGCGCTGAAAGGCCTCGGCGCTGCCGCACTGCTTGGAGCCGCGGGGCGTCCCGCGTTTGCTGCTGCGTATCGTCCGGCCAATACCGATTGGTTTGCCAACTGCCGCTTCGGAATCTCCACTCACTGGACTGCGCAATCGCAGCCCGTCGGCCAGGACGATTGGCTGCCATTCAACGAAGCCGTTGACCGCTTCAGCGCTAGCGGCTACGTGGACCAGGCAGCCCGCGCCGGCGCTGAGTACGTCATCTTCACCGGCGCTCACGCCCTACAGATGCTTCCCGCACCCTCGGCCGCCATTGACCGCATTGCCCTCGGCCGCACCACCACTCGCGATCTGATTGGTGAGCTGGCCGATGCCTGCCACGCACGCGGCCTCCGTTTCATCCTCTATTACAACCACTCCTGCAATAGCGCGGACGATTCCGCCTGGGAGCACGCTGTCGGCTATCATGCTGTCGACAAGTCCCGCCTCGTCTCAAACCTTCTCTCCATCCTCAGCGAACTCGGCACGCGGTATGGCTCCCGCCTCGACGCCTGGTGGTTCGACAGTTGTTTTTCGCTCGACCCGCGCGGCGTCTACAACTCGGTCACCACGGACATGCACGGCTTTCAGTTCCCCTGGGAGGATTGGACCGCTGCCGCCAAAACCGGCTATGAAGACCGCCTGGTAACTCTCAGCTCGGGCATGCTCACCCACTTCCTCTATTCCACCCACCAGGACTACGAGGGAGGCGAAGCGAACGACCTCGTCGCCGTGCCCACATCGCGCTATACCCCCGACCACCTGCAGGCCCATCGCTGGGTCTGCCTGGACAATCCCGGCTGGGTGCATGGACGCGTCAAGACGCCGTTGGCTGCGCCGCGCTTTCCCCTGGCCAACGTCACCGACTACGTCCGCGTCTGCAACCGCTCCAGTGTCCCGGTCACCTTCAACCTGGACATTGATCGCACCGGCCTTATCAGCCCGGAGTCGCTCGCCTTTTTGCGTCAGCTAAAGCAGCAGCTCTCCTGAAATTCGTTGAGTAATCATGACAGTGGGGGATTGGTCCGGAACCGGGAAACGCGGGAAGGTCCATGAGATCGGTAGTGTCCGGTGTTTTTTGCACTTTCGTTCTTTGTCTTTCTGCGGCTGGCGTGTAGGGTATTCTGGCTGCACGATGACGAAAGGCTCCGAGTTGCACACCATTGACCCTGTGGGGCTGACGCGCCAGTTATGCGAGATCGAGTCCACGACCTATAACGAAGGCGCGGTGGGCGACTTTCTTGAGCGGTTTCTCGAGGGCCGCGGCTGGGCGGTGGCGAAGACGCCCGTGCCGCAGCCGCTGGAGAGCGGGACGGCGGGCGCGCGCTGGAATATTTATGCCGGCACGGAAGGCCAGACGCCGGATCTGGTGTTTTCAACGCACATGGATACAGTTCCTCCGTACATTCCCTTCAGCGAAGATGCGGAGTTCATGTACGGGCGCGGAGTTTCTGATGCAAAGGGAATCATCGCGGCACAGGTAGCCGCTGCCACGGTGCTGCGCGCCGAGGGCCTGAAGGTGGGCCTGTTGTTTGTGTCGGGTGAGGAGCGCGACTCGGCGGGCGCCAAAGAGGCGAACCGTGCGGCCAAGGGAAGCCGGTTCCTGATCAACGGCGAGCCGACGGACAACCGCCTGGCGCTGGCTTCAAAAGGCGCGCTGCGCGCGGTATTCAAGGCAAGCGGCAAAATGTGCCACTCCGCGTACCCCGAGCTGGGCGAAAGCGCGGTGCACAAGCTGGTTGAAGTGCTGGGCAAGGTNNCAGGTGCTGGTGCGGCTGGTGGGCGATTCGGCCCCGGTGCGCCAGGCCTTGAAGGATGCGTGCGAGGGGCTGGCGGAGGTGGATTTCACGCTGGAGATTCCCTTCGTCCGGCTGCGCGCGGTGCCGGGATTGCCGACCATGATCGCCAAGTTCACCACCGACATTCCCCAGTTGAGCAACTGGGGCGAGCCGCTTTTGCTGGGGCCGGGCTCGATTCACGTTGCGCACACGCCCTTTGAAAAGCTGGCGAAGAAGGAGCTGCTGGAAGCCGTGGAACTTTATATCAAGGTTGCGCGGCAGCTGCTGGCATAACGAGCATCAAAACTGATCAGGAGAAATGAATCAACGATGAACGCAATCATTTACGACATTCCGGTACAGAAGATTTCAGGTGAAGCAACGACGCTTGGCGAATTCAAGGGCAAGGTGCTGCTGGTGGTGAATGTGGCGTCGAAATGCGGACTGACGCCGCAGTACGAGGGACTGGAAAAGCTCTACGAGCGATTCAAGGGCCAGGGGCTGGTGATTGCCGGCTTTCCGGCCAATGACTTCAAAGAGCAGGAGCCGGGGACCGAGTCGGAGATCGCTCAGTTCTGCTCCCTCAACTACGGCGTGGACTTCCCCATGTTCAGCAAGATCACGGTGGTGGGTGCGGACAAGCATCCGCTGTATGCGGCGCTGATCAAGGCGCAACCCGCCGCGGTGAGCGTGAACAACCCGAGCTGGCGGGAGAAGCTTACGGGGTGGGGCGTGCCGACGCTCGAAGAGCCGGAGCTTTTGTGGAACTTTGAGAAGTTCCTTGTCAGCAGGTCGGGCGAAGTGGTGAAGCGGTTCGCTCCGGACACGGCGCCGGACGCGCCGGAGCTGGTGGCGGCGATCGAGGCCCAGCTTAAAAGCAGGGAATAGGAAACAGGGATTAGAAAGGCTCGAGGGGAAGTTGGTTCTTTCCCACCCATGCGACAGAGACAACCGCGTCGCATGGATGGGGCACCCCAACTGATGGGTCTATTGTGTGTCTCTGATCCCAGCCAAGCCGCTGGCACAAGACCGGGGACACCCGCGGCGTATATCCTCACGGCATGAATGACGACGCATCCAGCGCGCACCAACAAACCAATCTGCTGGCGACGGCGGCTTCGTCCTACCTGCGCTCGGCCATGCACCAGCCGGTCCAGTGGCATCCGTGGGGCGAGGCGGCTTTTGCCCGCGCCCAGGCTGAGGACAAGCCCATCCTGCTGGATATTGGCGCGGTGTGGTGCCATTGGTGCCACGTAATGGACCGCGAGTCGTATGAGGACGGCGCGGTGGCCGCGATCATCAATGAGCACTACGTCGCGGTGAAGGTGGATCGCGACGAGCGGCCGGATGTGGATGCGCGCTACCAGGCCGCAGTGTCGGCTATCACGGGGCAGGGAGGCTGGCCGCTGACGGCGTTTCTGACGCCGGATGGAAGACCGTATTTCGGCGGAACGTATATTCCGCGCGACGATCGCTACGGGCGGCCGGGCATTGAGAAAGTTTTGCTGACCATGGCGCAGGTGTGGCGCGGCCGGCGCGATGAGGCTCTGGAGACAGCCGGCAGCGTGATGGCGGCTATCGAGCAGAACGAGAGTTTTACCGGCGGTGAAGGGGAGCTGACTGCGGCCCTGGTGGAGCGCATTGCGGCGTCGGCGCTGGCCAAATTCGATGCGCGCAACGGCGGATTCGGCGCGCAGCCCAAGTTTCCTCACCCGGCGGCGCTTGACCTGCTGCTGGAGATAGCGATGAGCCGCGACAGCGAGGAGGCGCGGCAGGCCTTCACCGTGACGCTTGAAAAAATGGCGCGCGGTGGCGTCTACGATCAGCTCGCCGGAGGATTCCATCGCTACAGCGTGGATGAGACATGGACGGTTCCCCACTTTGAAAAGATGCTCTATGACAACACCGAGCTGCTGCGCAATTACGTGCACGGATTCCAGAGCTTTGTGAGCGAGGAGTTTCTTGAAACGGCCACGCAGATTGTGGGCTGGCTGGACGGGACGATGACCGACCGCGTGCGCGGAGGGTTTTATGCGTCGCAGGACGCGGACGTGGGGCTGGACGACGACGGCGACTACTTTACGTGGACGCTCGACGAAGCAAGGGCCGTGCTCGACGAGCGAGAGCTCGAGTTCGCGGCTAGCTATTGGGACATTGGCGAACTGGGCGAGATGCACCACAACCCGGCCAAGAACGTGCTGCATGTCAAGCAGACGATTTTGGAGCGCGCGACAAGTGCCGACGAAGCACTGAGGATGCGCGCACTTCTTGAGTCGTCCAAACGGAAGATGCTGGCGGCGCGCGCGCTGCGCAAAGCGCCCTTCATCGACAGGACGCTCTATACGGGTTGGAACGCGATGGCGGTTTCGGCTTACCTTGAGACGGCACGCGTGCTGCGCATGGACGGAGCGCGGGAGTTTGCGCTGCTGACGCTGAATCGGCTTTTGAACGAGGCATGGGACGGAGGCGCGACGCTGAACCACGTAATCGCGTATCCAGATGATTCGGCAGGCGGCGCGCCGGCAGAGAAGGCTCCAGGTACGCTGGACGATTACGCGTTTACGGTGCATGCCTGCGTGGATGCATGGCTTGCCAGCGGCAACATGAACTTCTATCGCGCGGCCATGCGGTTTGCCGACGCCATGATTGCCCGGTTCTACGACGAGACTGGCGGCGCGTTCTGGGACGCAGCCATCTCTCAAGAAAAGGCTCCGCTGGGCGCACTGGGCGCGCGTCGCAAGCCGTTGCAGGACTCGCCCACGCCGGCGGGCAATCCCGTGGCCGCTTCGGCGCTGCTGCGGCTTGAGGCGCNNTTCAGGTGGTGGTGGTGGGCTCAGGCGCTGAGGCTACGCGGCTTGAAGCCACGGCGGTGGCGCGTTTCGCGGTCAACAAGACGGTGATGCGCATTGCTCCATTTCGCCTGGTGAAGGGCGGCATTCCCGAGGTGCTCGAGGAGACGCTGCTTCAAGTTCCCGCACCAGAGGGGGCCCAGGCCTGGGCGCTGGTGTGCCGCGGGCGCACGTGCCTGCCGCCGATTACCGATGCCGAGGCGCTGGTGGAGGCGCTGGAGAAATCCACCTAGCGCCCGAGATTCAATTCCCGCTGAAGGGATTGTTGTCCTGGGGCTTGAGCGTGGTCGGATCGCGCTCAGCTTCCTTTTCCGCTTCAGGCAGATCGGGATTGCTCGCGCTCTCGCCGGCAAAAGTATTCAGCACGCGATAAGGATTGCCGGGCAACATGTGGTGTTCCTCCAGCGCAAGGCGGACGCGGCGGCGGAACTCGCGGATGGGCGCGTATTGCTTGGTGGCCACCGTCTTGAAGACGACGGGAAAGATGAGTTCGGAGCCCTTGATTGCGTCTACGCCAAGAATCTGCGGATCGGCCACGAACACCCCGCGGAATTCGTCGCTGTTGCGCACGTCTGCCGCAATGGTGGTGAGGAGCTTGAGCACTTCGTCGGGGTTGGCCGAGAAATCAACGCTCACGTTCACGGTGGCCACCGAGTAGCCGATGCTCAGGTTGGCAACAGTGGTGATCTGCGAGTTGGGAATCACATAGAGCGTGCCGTCGTCGTCGCGCAC
>PLST01000369.1 GCA_003164255.1 Acidobacteriaceae bacterium
GAACCTGTCCAAACCGCACTTGCCTTGCTAGCCATAGTCCCTCCTTGGGGGATTCGAAAACCTGTGATTGAGTCCAGCGCGCCGCAATGGGAAGATGGGTACGCCGGGAAGTTGATTTACGAGGCGCCTGCCGGAGAATTGTATGGCAGCCACACCTGCATCTCCATGGTAATCTGTCGTGCATGTTGCCGCATCGGCCCTCAGCCCTCGATCCTGATTTTACGGTTGATTTCTCACATCGTGAGCCGGCCGCAAGCGCTTCGCAGCCCGTGGACCACCACTGCCAGGTGTGCCCCACATGCAGTCACCGCCTGTCAGGGCACCACTGCAAGCTGGTGTGCACCCAGTGCGGCTACTACCTGAGCTGCGCAGATTACTACTGAACCCGGCTCGCCTTGCGCGCGGCTTCAAACTCATCTCCTGCGAGCCACTCGACCGGCTTCGGTTGAGCGCTGGCCAGCCAGCCGAGCACAAAGCCGAATCGCGCCAGCTTGGCATTGCCGCGAAAATCCCAGTCAGCACGATATTCGTCAGAGGGCTGATGGTAGTGGTGCGCGGTGTAATCTTCCGCCTGCGCGCGGCCCCAGTCAGCGGTATGGCCCTCGAACAGATCGCCTTGATCAACTGAAAATGCGGGAATCCCGACCCGCGCCAGCGAGAAATGGTCGGAGCGATAGTAGTGACCGGCCATGGGATTTGGATCGGGCAGCAGTGCCAGGTCAAAGGCCTTGGCTACTGTTTGGACCGTGGGCCAGAAGTCAATGCGCTGCGCTCCGCCGAGGTCGACTGAGCGGGGAATGCCGATGGGCAGAATCATGTCGTAGTTGAGATCGAGCGAGAATTGACCCGCCGGGACGGGCGGGTGCATTCCCAGATATTGCGAGCCCAGCAGGCCCTGCTCCTCAGCCGTGACGCTCGCAAAGTAGACGTCATGCGGTGGGCGCACACTGGACTGGGCAAAGGCTCGCGCCATTTCAATGAGGATTCCGCACCCCGTTCCGTTATCNNGCAGCACCGTTGTAGATTTTGTCGCCCTTGGCGTCGGGATCAATGCCGAGATGGTCATAGTGGGCGCTATAGAGAACAGCCTGGCCCGCGGAACTGACGCCGGGGACGCGCCCTAGGACATTTGAGCTGATGTAGCGGCGGACGCGGCTCTCGATATGTCCGTGCAGAGTTACGGGGAGCGTAACCGCATGAAAGCCGCGTTTGCCGGCAGCGTCAANNGGCTTGATTCAGATCGCCGAGACCTGCGAGCGTGAGCAGCCGCTGGGCAACATCGTGTTGAATCCATGCGGCGGCACGCAACTTGGCGGCAGGATCGCCTTCGAGATAGCTCTTCTCCACGGCCTGCGAGTTGTAGACCACATCCCAGGGGTAACTGGCCAGGTCAGTCCGGTGGATGATGAGAACGCCCACAGCTCCACGGCGCGCGGCCTCCTCATATTTGTAGATCCAGCGGCCGTAATACGTGAGGGCCTTTCCCTTGAAGAATTTCTCATCGTCGGAAGGGGGTTCATTCACGATGATGAGAGCAATCTTGCCCTTCATGTCGACGCCGTCATAGTCGTTCCAGTTGTATTCCGGCGCATTGATGCCGTAGCCGACGAAAACAATCGGCGCGTCGAAGTCCGCTGCCGGCTGACCGGTTTGGTCTTTGGCGACGATCTCCGATCCATACTTCAGATCGATGGGCGCGCCATTGGACGGCACAAAAGAGAAGTTTGTTTTGTCCTCGATTGTATGCACGGCGTAGAACGGGACCTTCTGGAAATACGTTCCGCTGTCGCCAGCCGGTTGCAGGCCTTCAAGAGCAAACTGCGTGGCGATGTACTCGGCAGCAAGCTCTGATCCACGGGTACCGGGACCACGCCCTTCGAGCAGATCGAGGGACAGGAAGCGCACATGCGCGCGAATCCTTTCAGGATCGATGGAGTTGGCAGCCGCGCGGGCTGCGGGTGGAAGCGAGGCAATGACAGGAACTGCCGGACCAGCGTCCGGCTGCTGAGCGTTGACTGCTGGCGAGGCGAGAATAGCGGATGCAAGGAGGACGAAAGCAGCATTGGGACGCATGGGATCTCCGTGGATTACAGAAAGAAGAAAGCAGAGTTCGTTAAAGAAACGTCAGAAACAGCCTCTTCAGAGTACGTCTGTATCCCTCTGTGGAGCAATGGCATCGAGCGAAGCGGTGGGCAGCAGATGAGCGCGGGCGAGCACCTTGCGCGTGAGCCCGGTGAGCGCCATATCTGCCGCTTGATTCAGCGGAATCCAGCGCCGCTCGCCGCCCGGCACTGTCATGCCTTCAACATCGTCTTCAAACACCGTGCGGATTCGAACGTAGTAGTTGACCTGCATAATGGCGTGGCGAACGGTCATGCGCAGCTCTTTCTGGGGTACGGCGGAGTCACGCAAAACCGGCAGCTCCCACAAGCCCTGCATCACGGTTTGATCGGCGGAGCGCTGTTCCAGCAGGACTTCCCTGCCTTGTGCCTTGCCGGGTATCCGGCCTGTGCGCACAGAGAGCGCGTGGGCGACCTCGCGGCTCAGCATACGCGCGCGCGGTGAAGTTTTGTGCTCGCCGCGCGTCTTGCAGTCGCTCGCAACCGGACACACCTGGCACTGCGGCTTGCGAGGCAGGCACACGGTGGCGCCAAGCTCCATGACTGCCTGGTTGAAGTCGCCGGGACGAGCGGGGTCCACGAGCTGTGCCGCCAATTCGTCGATCTTGCGGCGGAGGGCTGCGGCACCGGTGCGGGAAGCGGAGTCCCATCCTGACAACCGGCAGAGCACCCGCTCGACATTTCCGTCCACCACGGCAACCGGTTCTCCGTGCGCAATGCTGGCGATTGCATTGGCTGTGTAAGCGCCAATGCCAGGAAGGGCGCGGAGCTCTTCCGCGGTTTCCGGGAGATTTCCCTGGTAGTTGTCTGCCACAAAACGCGCGGCCTTGTGCAACATGCGCGCGCGCCGGTAGTAGCCGAGCCCGCTCCATAAGGCGAGCACGTCCTGCTCCGAGGCCAGGGCCAGCGAAACCAGGGAGGGAAACCGCTTCATGAACGCCTGGTAGCGGTCAACGACCACGGCTACGCGGGTCTGCTGGAGCATGATCTCAGANNCGGATTCGGGGTCGTGCCTTGCCATTGGGTCAGATTAAGGCATTTGGCGAAATCCTGCTTTCCGAGCCAGGGGTCGCGCATATGGTACTAAAGTTTTCAAATAACACAGAAATGGAGTTACTTTTGAGCCATTTCGCTGCTAATGTTTGGTGATTCCCCCGGCTCAATGGGGCGCTGAGTACTCGGTTGAATGACCCGCATTAAGAGGTTTCACAGCTCAGCTGTCGGCTCGGGGGAGATTGAATTGCAGTGAATTTGATTTCAAGACATTGGAGGCTTCGCTTGAAAAGCTATGCTCTGTTGCCCACTCTCGTCCTTTTAGCAGCATCAACCGCCATGGTTGGCCAAAACCTTCCCGCATCCGGCGGAATCCAAATGGCGGGCGATCATGAGTCGCTGTTGGGCGCCTCGCAAACCAAAAGAATCAAAACATTCGCATCCTCCCCCACGCCGTTTTCGCGCATTGCTGTCGGTGGCGGAATGTCCCTGATGGGCCTGAATATGCAGGTTGCGGTCAATGCAAATCGGTTCATGAATCTGCGCGCGACCGGCAACTACCTCAATTACTCCATCAACAACATCGATG
>PLST01000528.1 GCA_003164255.1 Acidobacteriaceae bacterium
TCGCGTAGAAATCTTCCGGCGTCAGCGTGCGGTGATCGAGGCCTGACGCATCCTGGCTCTCATAAAGCTTGATGTTGAACTTCAGCCTGCCCACGCGCGAAAAATCGTACTTGCGCGCGTCGAAGAACATGCCTTCAAACAGCGCCGTCGCCGTGTCCAGCGTTGGCGGATCGCCCGGCCGCAGCTTGCGGTAGATTTCGATCAGCGCCTCTTCCGGCTTGTGCACCGAGTCGCGCTTCAGCGTGTTGGTGATGATGTTGCCCACGTCGTCGCGATCCGGGAAGAAGACCTCAAAGCTGGCCGCGCCGCTCGACAGCACCTTGTGCAGGCGATCGGCCGTCAACTCCACATTCGCTTCCACCACTACTTCGCCGGTGTTCAGATCCACCACGTCGGACGCTGTCAATGCACCGTCCAACTCCGCCGCTTCCACTTCAACCTTGTCGATTGCAGCCGCGCGGATGGCCTTCAGCGTGTGCGCCGTGATCTTGCGGCCCGAGTGCGCAATCTCTTCGCCGTTGTGAAGCACTGCGTGCGCGGGCTTGGCGCCCACCAAATGGGTGCTTGCCTTCACATCCTGCTGAACAGCCCACTGCAGCTTGCCGTCGGCAATGTGAATCCGGTCCACAGTGTAGAAGGTCTTCAGAATCTCTTCGTCCGAACGCAGCCCGAGAGCGCGCAGGAAGATGGTGCCGAGGAACTTGCGCTTGCGATCGATACGGACATAGAGAGTGTTCTTCTGGTCGTATTCGAACTCCACCCACGATCCGCGATATGGAATGATCTTGCCCAGGAAGTAGGTGCGGTTGTTGGCCGTCTCAAAGAAGACGCCAGGCGACCGGTGCAACTGCGAAACAATAACCCTCTCTGTCCCGTTCACAATAAAGGTCCCATTCGGCGTCATCAGCGGAATGTCGCCGAAAAACACCTCCTGCTCCTTGATGTCCTTGATCGACTTGTTGCCCGTCTCCGGATCTTTGTCGTAAATGGTCAAACGCACCGTGACCTTCAGCGGCGCTGAGAACGTCATGCCACGCTCTTCGCACTCCTGCTGGTCGTACTTCAACTGAAGGCTGACAGGGTCGCCGCACTTGTTGCAGAAGTCGGGCGTGTTCTTGTTGTAGGTTCCGCACTTCTGGCAGAGCACGTCGCCGGGAAGGAACGGATCCGTGATCACCATCGCGCCGCAATGGACGCAGGCCGTGCGCAGGTGGTGAAGCCCTTTCAAGTGGCCGCACTTGCACTCCCAGTTGCCGATTGAGAAATCCACGAAGTCCAGCTGCGAGATGCCGCGGAAGTCGGTGATGGGGAATACCGACACAAACACCGACTGCAGGCCAGAATCATCCCGTTCGTTGGGCAGCTTGTCCATTTGCAGGAAACGTTCGTAGGACAGGCGCTGCACTTCAATCAGGTTGGGAATCTTGGTTGCGGTGGGAATCTTCGAAAAATCGAGCCGGCTGCGAATCGCGCGCTTCTCGTTGGGCATGTTCACTCCTGAGGCTCGTCACTCCAGCGCCGCCATGTTGGCTGCCCCGGACCAGCGCCAGAGTCTCGAGGCGCCGGCTGATTACGGTAAATAAGTCGAAAGACCAAACGGGCGGACTGCGGAAATCCAGCCCCCATCCATATGCACCCGGCGCGCGCAAGGGCTTCCCCTCAGGCATTCCGGAATAAAACGCGCCAGGTTTGCTCCCATACACGGTTCGGTTAAATTCGCGTGGCAGGCATTGCCGTGCTTCCGGCAAGTGCGCTAGACTGCGCACAATCGGAAGAAGCGATTCCAGCGGTTGAACCCCTTAAAACCAGGATCAACCCGCAAGGGAAGGTACTGCGTTCAGGGCAGATAATTGGTCAAAATCCTTCGTCTGCTGGTGGGGGAGACACGAAAGGCCCGCAAGGACGCAATGCCTCACGAGCTCAGCCTATTGGCTTGTGCTCCCATCCGAATTCACTTGCCCTGTTCTCGCCGATCCCAAAATTCGCTTCTGCCGCTCGCTCGCCAGCCACTCGAACCCCGTCAATAATCACCTGGCCTGGCACCAGACAACTTATTGACCCTAAGGCACTTAATAACCGCTGATTGCCCGCAGCCGAAAGGCTTGGCTCCGCCTTTGACCACGAACGATCACGTGCCAACCCAAGATACGCCTCAAGACGTGCATTGCGCGATACCCGCGCTGCGACCCAAAACGCGCCGTCCAGCTCCGCTCCATTCCTATAGATGCCGGAATGAGCCGAAAAGACGCGCAACGAATATCGTAGCGCGTCCCGGCCGCTCTTGCAAGTCCTGGAAAGTTACTTGACTTCGATCGTCGCGATTCCTTCGAACTTCTTCCGGATCGCCTCGGCCTCGTCCTTGGTCGCGTTCTCCTTCAACGGCTTGGGAGCGCCATCGACAAGGTCCTTGGCTTCCTTCAGGCCGAGCGAGGTAACTTCCCGCACTGCCTTGATGGTGTTGATCTTGTTCGCGCCGAAGTCCTTCAGGATCACCTGGAACTCCGTCTTCTCCTCAGCCACAGGTGCCGCCGCGCCGCCACCAGCCGCAACTGCTACCGGGGCTGCCGCTGCTGCTGAAACGCCAAGCCGCTCTTCCAGCTTCTTCACCAGGGCCGCTGCTTCCAGCAGGCTCAGGCCTACAATTTGCTCTTCCAACTGCGCCAAATCCGCCATTTTCTTCTCCATTCGTTACCGTTTGAATTTGATATTTCCCCGGCCTTCAGCCAGATTCGAAAGTTTCCGATGCGCCAGACCCGCGCCCTTCCAATCCGCCTATCAGCCAAAACTCAGAAAGTCCGGGTGCCCCATCCTCGCCGCGTCTTTAGTCTTTGCGGCTAGGGCGGGATCCCAAAAACCTACGCCGCGGCTTCCCCGCCAGCGAACTTTTCCTTCTCCACGCCCTGGTTGATCACCACGGCAAGATCGCGCCCGGTTGCGTTCATCACCGTCACCAGCCTCTGCGCCGGAGCGTTGATGAGGTAGAGCAACTTCGAGAACAGCTCTTCCTTACCCGGCATGGTCGCAAGCGCCTTCACTTCATCCACGCCCAGCAGCTTGCCGTCCACAATGCCCAGCTTGAACTGGAACTCCGCGTTCTCGCCCGCCCACTTGGCGAACACCTTGGCCAGCGCCACTGGATCGCCCGAAGTAAACGCTACCGAGTTCACGCCCTTCAAGCCCTTCAGCGCCGCCTCAACCTGCGTCCCCGAGCCTGAAATCGCGGCCAGCTTGTTCTTCACCACGCGGTACTTGCCGCCCGCTTCGCGGATCACCTTGCGCAGCTCAAAATCCTTGGCCACGGTCAGCTTTGAAAAGGTGCCGATAATTGCGGTCGTCGAGCCTTCCAGTTCGCTCGCCAGCAACTTCACCTTCTCCGTCTTCTTTGCT
>PLST01000535.1 GCA_003164255.1 Acidobacteriaceae bacterium
TGAGGTGGTTTGTATCAGGGCACGACTTTAGTCGTGCCGAAAAGTCCGCAAAATAAAGTTCGGGCTTTAGCCCCTGCTAATTTCGCCCGGTCGCAGATGCCTTTTTCCGCAGCCTTGTCAGCCCCTGCAATGGCCCCATGTCCAAAAAACTCCGTCGCCGGCGAGTTTCGTAACAGCCTGTTTAGCTTGGGGTCGAAGAAACCTACGATTCATCCGGAGTCCCGTAGGGACGGCGCAAACAGCCCGCCAACAAAAACCTACTCCACTGCAAACAGCCCAGGCAGCACCTCGCCCGCCTTGCCTTCCACCACGCTCGTAAATGCGGCGGCGTTCAGCGGCTCCTCCGGTCCCACGTACACTCGGCGCGCCCCGTTCATCTTCGCCCAGTGCACAAAGTTAGCCGCCGGGTACACTGACCCCGACGTGCCAACCACCAGCATCAGCGTCGCCCGGTCAATCTCGTCCCGGATCCGGTCCATCTCGAGGGGCATCTCCCCAAAGAAAACAATGTGCGGCCGGTAGCGCCCGCCGCATGCGCAACGGCCCACCTCCGCCAGGCTGCCATAGATCGCGTGATCTTCAATCGGTGGCCGTCCGCAGTCGTTCTCGCAGTGCGCCTTCCCCAGTTCTCCGTGCATGTGCACGAGGCGCACTGATCCCGCGCGCTCATGCAGGTCGTCCACATTCTGCGTACACAAAAAGAACCGGTCGCCGATCTGCGCCTCAAGCTCCGCCAAAGCAAAGTGCGCCGCATTCGGCTCTGCCTTCTGCCCATCCATGCGCCTACCCGAGTAGAACTGCCACACCAGCCCCGGATTTCGTTCCCATGCCTCCGGCGTGCATACGTCTTCAATCCGATTTCCCGCCCACAATCCATCGTCCGCGCGAAACGTGGGCAGCCCGCTCTCCGCGCTGATCCCCGCGCCCGTCAGCACAAACACCCGATCGTCGCCGCCAATCCGAACCCGACTCACCGCACGCCTCCCACCCAGCGCCCAGTAAAGGCCGCAGAGAAGCTAAGAGCTGATAGCTAGAATTTGATAGCTGAAGTTTGAAAACCGAAAACTCACCACTGTTCACTGACCACTGACCACTGTCTTCACGGCTCCAGCAAAATCTTGCCCGTCGTATTCCGCGACTCGAGTGCCGTCTGCGCCTGCGCTGCTTCCGCAAGCGGGAAAATGTGCTCGGTGCGCAGCTTCAGTTGGCCGCTTGCCGCCCATCCGAGAATCTCGCCCGCACGCAGCTCCAATTCGGCGCGCGTAGCAATGTAGTGCCACAGCGTCGGCCGCGTCACGTACAGCGACCCCTTGCCGCTGAGGATAATCGGATCAAACGGCGGCACGGCTCCGCTCGACCCGCCAAACAAGGCCAGCAGGCCGCGCGGCTTCAGGCAGTTCAGGCTTTTGTCGAACGTCGTCTTGCCCACCGAGTCGTACACCACGTCCACGCCCTTGCCGCCCGTCAGATTCTTGACCTCCGCCTCAAAGTCCTGCTCTGTATAAAGAATCACATCGCTGGCGCCGGCCTCCAGCGACAGCTCCGCCTTCGCGGTAGTGGACACGGTTGTGATCACCCGCGCTCCGATGCGCGCCGCCAGTTGCGTCAGCAACAGCCCAACGCCGCCCGCCCCCGCATGCACAAGCGCCGTATCTCCGGCCTTCAACGGAAACGTGGAGTAGGCAAGGTAATGTGCGGTCATGCCCTGCAGCATCGCCGCTGCGGCCTGCTCCGGCGTCAGGCCCGCAGGCACTTTCACCAGTTGCGCAGCGGGCACAAGCGCGTATTCGGCGTAGCTGCCCATCACAGAGACCGATGCAACCAGGTCGCCCGCCGTGAATCCCTGTACCCCGGGCCCAAGCTCCTCCACCGTGCCCGACGCCTCGCTACCCGGCGTCAGTGGGAATGAGGCCTTGTACTGTCCCTTGCGAAAATAAATCTCAATAAAATTAACGCCTGTCGCTTCAATCCGAATCAACACCTGTCCGGGACCCGGATGCGGAATCGGCAGATCGGCCAGTTGAAGAACCTCAGGCCCGCCCGTCTCGAGAATCTGAATAGCTTTCATGTAATGGTAAGAATGAACCCAGAGGGGGTTGTGGAGCAAGAAGATTTGAAAGCAGTCATCTGAGCCCTCCAATCACCCGTCGTCTCCAGGCAAACGAAAACCCCGCCCGAACAATGCCGAGCGGGGCCAGACGTTTTTCTATTCCCTATTCCCTGTTCCCTATTCCCTGTCTTTAAAAACTATCCTCTTTCCCTTCCGAGAGCATGCTCTGCTCATCGGCGGGAACAAGCCGCACCAGTCGGTCAACGGTATACGAGGTGGGATGCTGGCTCGTGAAGTAGTGCCGCACCTGCAACTCGCCCAGCAGGCCGATGGCCACCATCTGAATTCCGGAGACAATCAGCACTGAGCCAATCACGAACATGGGACCATGATGGTGCATCACGTCCATTGCGGGGTTGAGAATCTTCATGCCCAGCAGGATGGCCGCCATGACGCTGCCGCCCATGATGCCCAGCAAGCCAAATCCGCCAAAGAAGTGGAGCGGGCGGCTCATATACCGCAGCAGAAAGCGGACGGTCAGCAAATCGAAGAACACCCGGAACGTGCGCCCGATGCCGTAGTGGCTCTTGCCGCACTCGCGATTCACGTTGCGGATGGGGATTTCGCAGATCGAGGCGCCATACCAGCTGGCAAGAGCCGGAATGAAGCGGTGCATCTCCCCGTAAAGCGGGATGTTTTGAATCACCTCGCGGCGATAGGCCTTGAAGGTGGTGCCGAAGTCGTGAATATTCACGCCCGAGAGCCTCGCCAGCAGCCAGTTGGCGCAGCTTGAGGGGATGCGGCGCATCACCAGATTGTCCATGCGATCCTTGCGCCACCCCGAAACCACGTCATACCCCTCGTCGAGTCTTTCAATAAAAGCGGGGATGTCGTTGGGGTCATGCTGCAGATCGCCGTCCATGGCCAGGATGAATTCCCCTGAGGCGTGATCGAAACCTGCAGAAAGCGCGGATGTCTGTCCGAAGTTGCGACGCAGTTTCACTACCAGGACGCGACTGTCGACCGCGGCAATCTCCTCCAGCAGCTTGTACGTCCGGTCGCGTGAGCCATCGTCCACCAGCACCATTTCGAAGCTGTCGCCAATCTGCTCCATCACCTGTTTCAGGCGGGCGTAGAGAACGGTGACGTTCTCTTCTTCGTTGTGGAAAGGGACGACAATGGAGAATTTGGCCATAGTGTTTGCTTAGATGCAATTTCGGTAAAGGAAGTTTACAGATTCTTTCGTAAAGATCCCGTATGGAGGCACATGGCCCTTTGGTTGTACCAAGTGCCCTTCTTGCAAAGGTTTCAGGACGGCCCTAGCGCTCCAATTCATCCAGCATTGCCTGCATCTCACTGAGGGCATGGTTGTTGCCGGTGCGCCTCGCACTGGCAACTCCAGCCTTCAGCCGCTCGATCGCTTCGTCGGTCCTCCCCGCGTTCTCAAGCGTCTGCGCGGCCATAAAGTAGCCGGCCGTATAGTCCGGGTCGTTCGTCACCAGGGTTGTGAACTCCGCGATCGAGGCATCTGTGTCGCCACGGCTCGCCAGTTCCATCGCCACCCCATAGCGCGCGAAGCTGTTCTTCGGGTCCAGAGCCAGAATTTCTTTGAGTGCCGCAATCTTGTCCATTTCGCTCGCATCGGGCCCGGGTTTCACCCGAGAGCCCAGGAAGATTTGCTTAATTGGCGGGGATTGCCGAAACTGGAACTGGAAGCCTGCACCAAAGTCCGCCGTCAACCTCTATTGTAGTTGCCGGCCGGACTCCCGCAGTTGAGGATCTCGCCCGTGCCGAAGCCGGGGCACGGCAAACAGCCAACGGAGCAATGCATCATGAACGAGCCGGAGACCAATCCGCAGGGAAACAATCCGATGACGCGTACTGTCCAGAGTACTCAGTCAGAGATGACTGAAATCATCCTGCCCAATGACACCAATACCCTCGGCAACCTGCTCGGCGGGCGGCTCATGCACTTCATTGATCTCACCGGCGCCATGGCGGCCTACCGTCATTCCCGCACCCACGTCGTTACCGCCGCCATGGACCATATCGACTTCATCCGGCCCGTTCGCCTCGGCGACCTGCTCACTCTCAAGTCCAGCGTCAACCGTGCGTTTACCAGTTCCATGGAGACCGGCGTAAAAGTCTGGGCAGAAAATATGCGCACCGGCGGAGTAGTCCACGTCGCCAGCGCCTACCTGGTCTTCGTCGCCGTTGACGAGCACGGACGCCTGCAAAAAGTCCCACAACTGGTACCCGAAACACCCGACGAAGTGCGCCGGTTTGCCGATGCACTGCGCCGTCGCCAGCACCGCGAGCGCGAGAGCGCTCGACGCAAGGAAGAGCGCCTGGTAACCGCGGCCCTTGAAGACCAGACCGACCCCAGCCGTTAATTAAGTACGACCCGGAATCGAAGACTAAGCTCAAAAGACTTTCAGTCAAAGCAAGCCCTTGAATCAACGCAAGAGTTGAAAAAAAGAAAAGGAGCAATCAAAAACTATGGCGCATTCTTCTGCCATGCCTTCGCCTGTGGCTTTGCCCGGCGTTTCAAAGATCGTCGCAGTTGGTTCCGGAAAGGGCGGCGTGGGCAAAACCACCGTCGCCGTCAACTTGGCCATCGCGCTCTCCAAGATGGGTCAGCGCGTGGGCCTCGTCGACGCCGACATCTATGGCCCCAATGTGCCGCTCATGATGGGCTCAACCCAGCAGCCGCGTGTCGGCCCCGGAAACCAGATTCTGCCCAATGACACCCACGGCATCAAGACCATCTCTATCGGTTACATCTCGCCCGGTGACAAGCCGCTCGTCATGCGCGGGCCCATGCTCCACCAGATCATCCGCCAGTTTCTGCAGCAGGTTGATTGGGGCGAGCTCGATTACCTCATCGTCGATCTGCCCCCCGGAACCGGCGATGTCGTCATCTCGCTGGTCCAGACCGTTCCCCTCACCGGAGCAGTCGTGGTTTCAACCCCCAGCGACGTCAGCCTTGAAGATGCGCGCAAGGCGCTCGAGATGTTTGCGCAGGTGAACGTCGAGGTGCTTGGCATAGTGGAGAATATGAGCCACTTTACCTGCCCCCACTGCCACAACGAGATCGATATCTTCTCAAGGGGCGGAGCCGAGCGCACGGCGAAGCAGTTCAACATCCCCTTCCTCGGTTCGATTGAGCTGGTTCCTGCCATCCGCGANNGCAACAGACGTCATCGAAATCACATAGCGTCTCGTCCCTGAAGTTCAAATCACAACTGACTGTCATCCTGAGCGGAGATTGGCGCGTACTTTGCGCCAATCGTAGTCGAAGGACCTGCGGTTGCTTTTCGCTCACTTCAGGAAAAACACGGCAAACGCAAAGAAAGCGGGGAAACCTCCCCGCTTTCTTTTTGCTTCCTCAACTAGAAACCTACCGCCAGTGCCCTTCTTGAAGCACCCACCCATCGTGGCGATGGACCCAGCGATGCGCTTCCCACC
>PLST01000517.1 GCA_003164255.1 Acidobacteriaceae bacterium
ACCAGGATCTTTTCCGCCTCGCCTCGTTCATTGGCGGCAACCTGCTCCCGCTGCGCCGCGTTGATGGCGTTCATCGCCGACTTCACCTTCGCGTCCGGCACAATGTCCGTCACCAGTACGTTCACAATCTCATAGCCGAAGGTGGACATATCCGCATCCAGTTCCTGCTTCACAGCTGCGGCAATCGACGACTGCGTGGCGAACACCTCGTCCAGTGTCATTCCCGGCACATGGCCCAGAATCACCTGCTCCACATACGACTTGATCTGCGCCACCGGATCNNTCTGGTTCACGCGCAGGCTCACCACCCCGGCCACCGTATCGAAGTACGGCATCTTCCAGTTCAGCCCCGGCTCGGCCACCCGTAAAAACTTCCCGAACCGCGTAATCACCGCCATCTGTGCTGTGCTTACCGTGAAAAAGCTGCCCATGATCGTAGACAGCGCGATTATGCCCACCACTGCCAGAAAAATCACGAAAACTGTCGTCATTCCGGTCCTCCTTCGCGTGCATGTGAAGCAACGCACGATTATAGCGCTCCGCTGTTTTCGCCACCTGAATGATCCGCCGCCCGCTTCCAGGCCTACGCCTTCACGCACTTCACAAATAATTCGCGCCCTTCCTCCAAAACGGGCTTACACTGCATCTGTAAATTCCTGTGCCGCCTATGCCCGTCGCTCAGTTGACTCTCGAAGTCCGCATCGAGCACGCCCAGTCGCTTAAGGACAGGCGTCAGGTCGTGCGCTCGCTCAAAGACCAGTTGAAGCAGGGCTTCAATGTCTCCGTAGCGGAGATGGACGACGCCGTCACCTGGCAGTCGGCCACCATCGGCGTGGTCGCCGTTTCCCGCTCCCGCGACTACCTGCACGGACTTATTGATGAAGTCGAGCGCGCTGCCCGCCGCATGTTAAATGAGCTCGGAGCCGAACTCGCCGATTCCTTCTGGGAATACCTTGAAAGCTGACCTCGTTCCCGCTCTACTCCGCGCCGCTCTGCTATGCTGAATGGTTTACCCCGCAAGGAGGAACCATGCCCGAGCATCGAGCGCGGAAACACCATCAGGACAGGGTCGCCGAAACGCTCCGGCTCGAGATCGGCGCCATGATCGAGGGCGAGCTCTCTGACCCGCGCATCGACTTTTGCTACGTCACCGAGGTGGCCCTCAATCCCGGCGCAAAGTCGGCCCGCGTCTATGTGGCCATCGACAGCTCGGTCAAGGACGTCGTCAAAGCCGAGCAGAACACCATCGCCGGCCTTGAAGCTGCCAAAGGATACATTCGCTTCGAGTTAAAGGAGCGCATGGGCGTGCGTCATGTGCCCGAGCTTACCTTCCTTGCCGACCGCTCCGGACGCTTCCAGGCCCGCATCGACGAGCTCATGGACCGCTCGCGCAAGCGGAAGAAGGCGCAGGCCGACTCAGCTGCGCCCGTCGAACCAAAGCCGGCAGCCGAGCTCGAGGCTCCCCCAAAATAAGCGTTTTGCCCCATGGAGAAAACCCTCTTCAATCCGAAACCCCCCGCTCCGTCCGGCCTCGCCCCGTCCGGCCCCGACTCGCCCATCGACGGCTCTGCCTCGATCATCGCCGCCATCCTCCGGGTTCTCCGCGACGGCGAGCGCTTCCTCGTCTGCTCCCACTCGCGCCCTGATGGGGATGCGGTCGGCAGCGTCCTTGCCATGGGCATGTTGCTTCAGCAAATGGGCAAACGAGCTGACCTGGTCACCGCCGATAGCGTTCCCGGCATCTATCGCTCCCTGCCCGGCGCCTCCGGTATCCGCCATGCGCTCCGCGTTCACGGTCCGTATGACGCCGTCATCCTGCTCGAGTGCGACAGCATCCAGCGCGCCCGTCTAAGCGGTCTTGAAAACTTCTTCCTCATCAACATCGATCACCACATCAGCGGTCGACCCTTTGCCAACCTCAACTGGATTGACTTTGGCGCGGCCAGCGTAGGCGAGCTGGTCTACCGCCTGGTCAAGGCTGCGGGAGCCACCATCACCGCTGAAATGGCCACCTGTCTCTACACCACCCTGCTTACGGACACGGGCGGCTTTACCTACGGCGCAGTCCGCGCCTCCACGTTCGCGATCGCGCACGAACTCGTTCTGGCTGGGGCTGACCCCATCGGCATCGCCAGAAATGTCCTCTATTCCACGTCCACGTCCAAGGTCCTGCTGCTCGGAGCGGCTCTCAACAACCTCAAGCGCGAGGGCCGCATCGCTCTGCTCTGGGTCACCCACCAGGACATGATCCGCACCTGCGCCAGCGACGACGACTGCGAGGGCATCGTCAACGTAGCCATCGGCATCGCCGGGGTTGAAGTCGCAGTCTTCCTCCGCGAGCTGCCCGAAGGCAACATCCGCCTGAGCCTGCGCAGCAAGGGCAAGGTCAACGTGGCAGAGATTGCAGAGCGCCTCGGTGGCGGCGGCCACGGCAACGCCGCCGGATGCACCCTGGAAGGACCGCTCGCACGCGCCATCGACGAAGTCATGACCGAACTCCGCCAGAGCGTTGCCGCCTTTGCCCTCACCACCCCTTAGCGCCGCGTCTCCAAAGTCCAGATCAAAACCAACGATCATCCTCAGTTCGCAGTGCTCTTCTCAACAATCGGCAGAAGCACCGAGCTCGCGCCCCGCTCCACCGTCATCGTCGCGGCGCGGAAATCCTCTGGCTTTGCGAAGAAAATGTTCGGCACGAACGTCTGCGGGTTGCGGTCGTACAGCGGGAAAAGCGACGACTGCACCTGAACCATGATCCGGTGGCCCGGCTTGAACGTGTAGTTCACGGTTGGAAGCCGGAAACGATATTCCTGCACTTCGCCTGCTGGAATCGCCTCGGGCTTTTCAAAGCTCTTCCTGTAGCGTCCACGGAAGATGTCCATGCTGATCGCGAGCTCATACCCCGCCAGCTCCGGCTGCTCGGCGAAGGTTGGCGGATACACGTCAATCACCTTCACCACAAAGTCCGCGTCCGTCCCTGTCGTCTTCACAAACAGGTCCGCCACCGGCGCGCCTTCCACAAGCACCTCGTCGTCCAGCACCGGCGTTTGGTAGCTCAGCACGTCGGTCCTTGTTCCCACTGCTCGCTGATCCTGCACCAGCCACGTTTGCCACCGATTGCCTCCATCGGCCGGCACTGGCGGCGTTAGAAACGGCACGGGCTTTGCCGGATCGGACACATAGCTGTCTTCGCCCCCCTCCGGCTTCACCAGCCCAAGCTCGAACTGCGGCTGAAAGTACATCGGCGTAAGCTGCTTCTCGTCCTCGCCCGGCCAATCTGCAAACCGGTCCCAGTGCTTCTCCGCCGGGTTGTAGATCATTACCGGAGCCAGCTGCTCCGCAGGCTTGCGGTCTTTCAGATACGCATCGAAGAACGGAATCAGGACGTCACGCCGAAAATCCGCCGCCGTATCCCCGGGCCACTTCAGCGGCCCCAGCGTCTCCGCCGAGCGGTTGATCTGGCTGTGATACCACGGCCCCATCACCAGGTGGTTGTTCGCCGCGTGCCCTGCAGCCTTCAGCGCCTCCCACGTATGCACCGCGCCGTACATGTCTTCCTGGTCCCACAGTCCCTGCAGCCACATCGTTGGCACGGTCGCGGGCTTCGCGGTCACCAGCTTGTCCAGCGCCTGCAACTGCCAGAACGCGTCGTACGNNTCAAGAAAATCTGCATAGTCGTCGTCGCCCTGTCGCGGCACATCGGTGCCGTCGCCCCTTTGGGTTGACTGTCCCGTGAAGTAATCCAGGTTTACCTGTCGAAACGCGCCGTAGTGGAACCAGTCGTCGCCCATCCACCCGTCGATCATCGGACTCTCCGGAGCGGCCACATTCAGCGCCGGGTGCGGCCCCAGCAGCGCCATCGTCACCGAACAGCCGTCATACGATGACACAATCATGCCCACGCGCCCGTACGACTC
>PLST01000215.1:0-7905 GCA_003164255.1 Acidobacteriaceae bacterium
AGCAGCACAACCTCCCCAAGGAAGCCTTCCAGTGGTATCTCGACCTGCGCCGTTACGGCAGCGTCCCCCACTCAGGCTTCGGCATGGGCATCGAACGTGCTGGCGCCTGGATCTGCGGCCTCGACCACGTCCGCGAAACCATCCCCTTCGCCCGCACCCTCCACCGCATCTATCCCTGAGCACAGACCGGGTGCGCCATCCTTCAGCAGCCTCACACGGCAGACGGTTTGTCGGCGCAGCGACGCCCGTCATTTGTCGAGACATCGCTACGCCCTGGAGCAAGCAAACCAAAGGGAGTCAAGGCTGCAGGTCGAACGCCGGACGCAAACTGCCATCCATGTAGAGCGGCACCGAAGTGTGCTCGTGAACAATCTTCCATGCCCCGTCAATGCGTTCGAAGCACATGGTCTCGCGCATCCAGAAGCTGATGGGGCGATCGGCCTCTTTTTTCGTTCCGCTCATGCGCAGATAGCCATACCCGTACGCATGATCGCCGCTGACCACGACCTTGAAGTTTTCGGCAGTCAGCTCAATCGGCGTTTCCCACGTTGCGAGCCACTTGCGCTTGCGCTCCACGCTGATGCCGTCGTGGGAGAGCGGCGGCTCGAGATCGTAGATGACCGCGTGCGGCGCGAACGGAGCAGCAATGCCTTCGGGATCCTTCTCGAAGTGGGCTTTGTGAAGGTCGGCGCCAAGAGCCAGAATTTCGGCCTCGTCGGCGGAAACGGATCGGTTCAACGTTGCAGTTGACATGAGAAACCTCCTGGGGTGTGAGTTGTTGGTTGCAGATCGCCGATCCGATCAAGCCGCAGGGAAAAGAATCGCTGTCACGTTCTCATCCGCAGGCGTGCTGCTTGGATCGGTAAGGTAGTGCTCAATGTTAAAGTCATCGCGCAGGGCGATCTTCTTTTCCGCGACGATTTCAAAAGCGCGCGTGTTGGCTCCAGGCAACTGGTCAAATGGACCGGTGAGCGTAAAGCGAGCGTACTTTCCCCCACTTACTTTTTCGTAGCTCAACCCTTCAGGCAAATCGGCAGGCGGCGCCGCAAGCATGAAACCGGCGCGATAGATTTCCTTGGTCGGCTTGTAAAACGCCGCAGCGCCTGTGATCTGGTTGTGCGCCATCAAAGAAGGCGCGAATTTCTGCACCGTCTGCCACGCTCCAGGAGCATTGGCCGGAATGTTGCCGACACGCTCCACGAAGACGTAATAGGTTGCGGGAAAATCGACGGTTTCAGGTTCCTGGGTGAGATGGATCGTCGGGCTCATAGGTCCGCTCCTTTTCGGGTTGGGGATTTTTGGTTTTTGATTCCGCAGAATTGGCACCGATCAGCGAAACCGATCGTTGAGGGGATTCGATGCCGAGGCAAGTCCTATCCTGCGAAATCCTCGGGGCCATATTCCGGCCGAATCTCAATGTCTGAATCGACCAGCATTGGGTTCGGGCATTTCTTGAGCCATTCGACGGCTTCATCCATCGATTTGACCTCCCAAAGCCAGTAGCCTGCGACCTGCTCTTCGGTCGGATCGAAAGGGCCGTTGACGACCGTTCTTTGCGCGCCCGAGAAGCGGATGCGCTTGGCCTGCGAAGTCGGCTTCAGACCTCCGCCGCCCTTCATAATGCCGGCCTCGATGAGTTCGTGGTTGAATTTACCCATCCCAGCCATCAACTCAGCGGTTGGCAAAGTGCCTTTCTCGCTGTCTTTCGTCGCCTTCACAAAAACCATGCACTTCATTTTTCAAACCTCCTGTCGTTTTGAATTTGGTTGGGGATCGAACAAGATCTGGATGTAACGGCGCAGGTGATCCAGGCATGCCGCGGCGACCTGAGAGCTTTGTTGAGCTTTGGCCAGGATGAAGGCCCCCTGAATCACTGCTTGCGTGTGGTAGGCAAGGCTCGCTGCAGTCCAGTCGGCGGCAATGCCGTACTTCTCGATGGCTGCGTCGATGTCGCGAACGAGCGTGGCTGCATGGGCGGCAATGCACCGGTCGCAGACTTTGCGGATCGCCGGGTGGGTGTCGTAGGTTTCCTGAACCATGGTGCCAAGCAGGCAAGTGTACTCAGGAAGATCGCCTTTGAGGATCGAGATGCGGAACTCTACGTATCCGAGAAGGCGATCGAGCGGGTCAGAGAGAAACTGATAAGGCGCCGTAGAGAAGACTTGGTCGGCGTAGGCGGAGAAATGCTCTGCGGCGGCAAGAGCCAGGTCCTCTTTGCCGGCGAAGTGATGGAAGAAACTGCCCTTGGTAAGCTCGGCAGCTTCACAAATGTCCTCGACGCGGGCCGCTGTAAAACCCTTGGCGCGAATCACGTAGAGGGCGGCATCGATAAGTTTGGTTCTGGAATCGTGAGCGATCTGCATTCTCATAGTCACTCCATACCGACCAGTTGGTACGAATATACCAACCGGTCGGTATGCTGTAAAGCAAATCTTTTTCACAAACGGCCAGAGCCCCGGTCATAACCCGACGACGAAGCGTGGTTACCCCTCCGCCCGCCGCCTGAAGCGATGAAACCGCAACATCGGGAAGGACGAGCGACCAGGAACCCCCGCCCTCCCCGCGGTGTCTAAGTCCTCAGAAGTTTCAAATTGGATCACGCAAGCGAAGAGGAGGTCCCATGACAGTCGGGAACGGTCACGTTGCAAATCAACTGCAGGGAGACATTAATGTCACTCCACTGATCGACGTCCTGTTGGTCGTGCTCATCATCTTCATGATCATTGTTCCGGCAATCCCTCACGGCCTCAACGCAGCACTGCCTCGGCAATCCGCAGGACCGGCGCCGAGCCCCGACACTCCCATTGTGGTAGAAATCATGAGTGCCCGCGATGGACGTGTAAGTTACAAGATCAATCAGGACAATGTGAGCCTCAACGATCTGGCGAGCCGCCTCAGCGGCCTGCTTTCCGTTCGCGCGGAAAAAGTCATGTGCATCCGCGCAGACAGCAATCTTGTCTTTTCAACGGTCGCACAGGTTGTCGATATCGGAAAAGGCGCGGGTGCCGACCACATCGGACTCATGAATTGATGAAATCGGCAGACCGACTTTAAGCCGAGTTCCGAGCGTCGTAATCAAGTGAGTCGCAGAATTCGGCTTCTGTACGGTGGCTGCCCAACTGGCTCCCCGACCAGCAGAGAAAAGTTTAATCGGGAATACTTACCTCTGCGGGAGATTCTGCCGGTGTGGGTCTCGTCTTCGCCGCTGCGCTAATAGAGTCGGAGACGACCCAGGCGGCGCCAATCATAGCGATGGAGATCGCATTGCCCGCCCAAATGAAGTGATTGCCCGGCCCGGGGGAGAGCTTCGGAATCCAGAAAAGCAATTCGAAGATCGCGATCTCCGCAGTGAGCAGGCGCGACGCGAGCGGAGCCAGGATGCCGGTGAGGATCGCTATGGCCGCCCCGAAAAAGCCCAGGGTGGTCGCGTAGGCCCAGAACATCTTGTTCGGCGGCAGCCAACCCGGGATAAAGTTCAACAGACCCGGCATGTCAACGATGTGGACAATGCCGAAGGAAATGGGGCAGATACCAAAGAGGAGTACGAAGAAGGACCGGTGGCGCGCAAGGTATGAACCGGCAGGCGACAAGATCGCGCAAAGCACCAGGCCGGCGGCCACCAGCGAGAACTCCTCAAAGACATTGCCGATTGGGTCGTAGTTGCCAAGATTCACAAAGGCCTGGGGCAGCCACAGGAGTGTGAAAACGGCGTAGAGAACGGTGAGCGTCAGTGCACCGGCGCGAGCTGTTCGGCGCCATAGGAGCGCCAGTCCGGCGGCAAGCTCGATGGATCCGGTGAGATACGCCAGCGGCACGCGGAAGGGTACATTCGGGCCGACGTGCTGCCACGTGACTGCGAAGTCACCCGAGGCCAGGCCGAGAACGCCAAGAGAAATGGCGCCGGCGGCGTACGCGTAAATGCCGAGATTGGATATTAGACTGCGCTTTTGCATGGTTCCCTGTTCCCTGTTCCCTGACCTCTGATCTCTGATCTCTGCCTAAAGCCTGCGCAAAAACTCGTTAATTACCTGCAAAAACGCGCAAAAAACGACCAAAAACGCACTTTTTCCTATCAACTGTCGAGTTGGTCGAAGTCGTTTTCCAAAAAACAGTCGAGGTGGTCCAGAACACTGCACGACCCCTCACAAGCAACCGCCCAACTGTCCTCTCTCAGGAACAGTTTTGCATTCAAAACGGCAACCAGCACCAGCCAAAAAATACGTGCGCGCAAAATGCGACATGGAACTGAGACCTGAAAACTGAGAGCTGAAGCCTAGCCCCCTAGCTTCCCATTTTTCAAACGGAACCGCTCTCCGCGCCACACAATCGTGTTTCCGGTAAGCCCAACGGCCCACAGGCCCATCGCCACCACATCGCGCAAAGGCAGCAGCCAAAGGCTCGGCAGCACCTGGTGATCGCCCAGCACTTCAGCGCCCACCATCATGGCTTCCGCCAGCCGCAGAAAGAAGCTTAACCCCAGCAGCCACAAGCTCAAAGGGCTCACTCCGCTGGCAAGAACATTCACCAGGGCCAATCCCATTCCGTGCGTCACCAAAAGTCCCGCATACCCGCCGGGCCGCTCATCCCGCACCGTGCGCGCCCACCGTAACTGGTGGTCAACAAAGCCTTTCCAGTCGTATGCCGGAATCCCGGTCTCCACCACTTCCGTACATAACGCCACGCGGTAACCGGCTCTCGCCACGCGAACGCCCAACTGGTAGTCGTCCGCCAGGTAGTTCACCAGCGCCAGCAACCCGCCGGACTTCGCCAGCGCCTCGCGGCTCACCGCCAGCGTCGACCCGAGGCCAAAGTTCAATCCCCCTTCAATCACCTTTGAAACCAGCAGTCCCGCCATGAAGTCCGTGGCGATCCCCAAAGCTTCAAACCGCGAAAACAGCGTTTCGTGCGCACGTCCGCGATAGAGCGCCGTCACCAGCCCAACCGGTGCCTTTTGAGTGCCTTGACCCTCCGGCGCAAAGCACCCCATCACCCGCTCCAGGTATTTCGGCGAGACGGTGATGTCAGAGTCGTTGATCAGCAGAAAATCAAACCGCGCATGCGCCCCGAGCTGCACCAGCGTACTCACCTTGCCGTTGGTTCCCAGACGCTCCGGGCACACGATAAGCCTGATCGAAAGCCTTGGAAACTCGACCTTCAGCCTCTCCACAGCCGTTACAGCAGGATCGTCGAGCGAAGAAACCCCAAACAGCAATTCAAACTCACCCGAATAGTCTTGAGCACAGTGACTCCGGAACGCATCCATCATCGCGGGGTCCATTCCTTTCAGTGACTTGAGGACACTCACGTTCGGGGAGAACGCGGCCACAGGCTTGCGGCGGCTATAGAGATAAATCCGCGCTGCCAGCATTGCTGCCAGAAAATACCCCATCCCGGCCACGGTTAGAACCGTAGTCAGGATCTCGACAGCATGGGCAAACTCGTGCGCTATCACAGAAGCAAGTTTACATTTGCGTGTTGCGTCAGGGCAGTCATTTCTGACCCGCGGCGCCTGTCCGTAGATTTACTCGTATCGCAGCGCTTCGATCGGATCCAGATTTGCCGCCTTCCACGCCGGATAAATCCCGAAAAGCAAACCAATCGCGCAAGAAACACCAAACCCAATCCCCACCCACATCGCTGAAACCGTCGCCGGCAATCCAATCGGGAGAAAATAGACAATCCACGTAAGTACCGCTCCCACCAGGATGCCGGCTACGCCGCCCAGCGCGCAAAGAGTAACAGCCTCGGTAGTGAACTGCGTGAGTATGGTTCGCTTGGTTGCTCCGATTGCCTTTCGAATTCCGATTTCGCGAGTACGTTCCGTCACGCTCACCAGCATGATATTCATCACGCCCACGCCGCCCACCATCAGCCCCACGCTGGAAACGGCGATCATGAACGCAACCAGCCCACCTGTGATCTGGCCCCAAAGTTCGGTGAGCGAGTCCGGCCCGAAGATATCAAAGTTGTCGTCGGCTTGCGTCTTTACGTGGCGCCTTATGCGCAGCAGTTCGCGAATCTCTTCCTGGACCAGATCCTTGTTCTTGGGGTCGTCGTACTTGGCATTGATCATCAGGTCCGTGACCTCCGGATGAAGGTCATGGAATGTGTTGATTGGGAAAAAGACCGAGTTGTCGTTGGGGTTCTTTCCCGTTCCAATGGGCTGCTTGCGCGGATCCATCACGCCAATGACCGTATAGAGACTACTTTCCACGCTTACTTCCTTGCCGATCGGATCCTCTCCGGCGGAAAAAAGATCTTCCGCTGTGTCGTGACCGAGCACGACCACCTTGGCGTGACGCTGATCCTCCCCATCCGTGAAGAACCGCCCTTCCTGCAGGGTCGTATTTGTGGTGTCTGCCACCTGCGCTGTGTGCGCCTCAAAAATTGAGCCCGCCACTTTGCGGCCCTCGTACTTCACGCTAATGCCGCCAACGAAAAATGCCTGCGCGTAGCGCTGCATTGCGTCTGCGGCCACAACGTGTGGTAAGTCACGAACCGCCAGGGCGTCGTCGAGCGTCAGCTTTTTGCGCGTCAGCTCTTCGCTGGTCAGCTTTTCAGGTCCAAAAGGCAGGTGAAACACCCAGAACACATTGGTACCCAGCGAATCGGCAAACTCGGCCACTCGGTTATTCAAGCCGTTAATGATTGATGAAATCGTAATGACGGTGGTCACGCCGATCACGATGCCCAGAATCGTCAGGCCCGAACGCAGCTTGTTCGTCCTCAGCGTATCCAGGGCCATTTTTACCGATTCGCCTGCCTGTCCTTGCGCCATAAGATGCAGCTCCTGGATGCCTCTACAACTCAGCTCTCAATGCGACCACCGGGTCGAGCTTGGCCGCTTTGCTCGCCGGATAAACCCCAAAGAAGATCCCCGTCGCCCCTGATACAAACAATCCCAGCAGCACACTCCACAACTGCACATTGGTTGGGAAGCCAATGATGAGAGTGATCAGCTTGGCAACCAAGACTCCCGCAATGACGCCAATAGCTCCGCCAGTCAGCGCCATCGTCGCGCTNNTCGCGCGTCCGTTCCGTCACGCTGACAAGCATGATGTTCATGATCACGATTCCGCCGACCACCAGCGATATGGATGCAATGCCGACCACCACGTCAAAGAAGATCGCGGTGAACTGTTTCCAGATGTCCATGTATGTGTCGTTGGTTTCTAGCTCGAAGTCGTCTTCGCTCCCCGGAGCATCGTGGCGGCGTGCGCGCATCAGCACTCTTACGTCGTTTTCAGCCCGGTCCATCCCCGCGGCATCGCCACTGCCGCGCGCATAAATGCTCACCGAATCGTGAGTGCCGTAGGTTTGCTGGAATGTGGTGATCGGCACCGCAACCCAGTTGTCCATCGATTGTCCGAACATCTTGCCCAGGCGCGCGCCCACGCCCACTATGTTGTAAGAAATCCCGTCTACGCGGATTTCTTTGCCGATCGGATCGCTGTCTCCCAACAGGTTGTCAACAATGTCGTAGCCGACGATCACGCTGTGTGCCGCATGTTCATCGTCGGCCGGCGTAAAGCCGCGGCCTATCGCGATCTCAGTACTGTTCAGGTCCAGCATCGTCCAGGTGAGTCCGCGAATACTCGTTCCGGTCGTGGACTGCCCGTTGAATCGCACGCCTCCCGATTGGCTCAGCATTGCACCCACTTCGGCGCATTCCTTGCAGCTGTCCCTGACCGCCTCGTAGTCCTCGATATTGATGATCTTGCGCTTCTGGTATTTGGTGTATGCCTGGGGCGACATGATCACCGCGGCTGCACGCGATACTGAGAACACATCCGCGCCATGGCTTGAGAGTTTGTTGGCCACATACGAGTTGGCGCCGTTCACCATTGTGATCACCATGATCACTGACGCCACGCCCATCACCACGCCAAGCAGCGTGAGAATCGT
>PLST01000215.1:7926-8606 GCA_003164255.1 Acidobacteriaceae bacterium
CGTAGCCGGTTCCGCTTCATGGATATGGGAATCGGCCGTGCGTCTCACGAGCCGGAGCTCCCAAATCCCTTCTCTGCGCGCGCCGACAATTCCAGTGTCCCCACTTCTTTGACGTGTCCTGTGAGAACGGGGACCGGAATCATTTGCGCAATTTTCTCACCGGCCTTCAGCACCACCTCCGACTCGCCCAGATTGGTCATCAGCACCAGGATCTCGCCCCGGTAACCCGCATCAATCACTCCACCCGTTGTTGCAATTCCTCTGGCTGCGATTGACGAGCGGTCCCGCACCAGCAAACCAAGCTGAGCGCCCGTCTCAGGGTCACGCGCTTCAACCGCGATGCCCGTCCGCGCCCTTACTGTTGCGCGCGGAGCGAGGGCCATGTCTTCAAGCGCGAACAGATCGTAATCTTCTTATACCTTATTCATCCATCTGTGCGTGAGTGAATGATTTATGTAGTTGTATCTAAATATCTTAAACCTGAGAGTGTTCCGATGTATACATATCATAAACATACATATCTGGGCTGCGTCTTGTTTTCCAGGTCACAGAATCGGTGGCGCCCGGACCTTATTTGCCCGCCTTTGGATCGAGTGCGACGATCCCCCCACCGAGGTCCCGAAAATCGTGTGCTGCCCGGTCGAGGAATGAAGGCGGCACGTATAACGCCGCGATGTCGC
>PLST01000356.1 GCA_003164255.1 Acidobacteriaceae bacterium
GTCGCATCAGGCAGGAAACGCGCCTCTGGGACGCCAACGAAGTCCGCACCTACTCCATGCGCTCTAAGGAGCAGGCGCACGATTACCGCTATTTCCCCGAGCCGGATCTGCCGCCACTCATCGTTTCAGATGAATTCCTGGCCGAGACAAAAAAGAAACTGCCTGAGCTGCCCGAGGCGCGCCGCGCCCGCATGATTGCCGAGTACGAGCTGAGCACGCAGGACGCGCATACGCTGACCGGCTCTCGCGAATTTGCCGATCGCTTCGAGGCTGCCGCCAGGGGAGCAAGGAATCCGCGCCGCGTGGCGAATCTGCTGCTCAGTGAGGTGGGCGGACGGCTGAAGGCGCTCGGCCTTGAGCAGGAGCAGTCGCCGGTATCGATGACGGGAATTGTCGAGGCAGCCGATCTGCTGGACGAAGGCAAGATCAGTTCAAAGCAGCTCAAGCAGCTGTTCGACGTCTGCTTCGAGAAAGGCGAGGACTTTGCCGTCGTCTACGAACGCGAAAAGCCGGAGCAGATTACCGACGCGTCGGCCCTTGAAAAGATGATCGACGAAGTCATCGCCGCGAATCCAAAGCAGGTGGAGCAGTATCGTGCGGGCAAAAAGACCATGGCGGGCTTTTTTGTCGGCCAGGTGATGAAAGCATCAAAAGGCCAGGCCAATCCAGCGCTGCTCAATGAACTGGTCACCCGGAAGCTTGAAGGCTGAAACCCGCGGGAACGGACCCGGGGGACAAACTCTGTTCAAAGGAAACGGCAACGGGCGTCCGCCGCGGCGGACGCCCGTTGCATGACCACTCTTCGGCTGGTCTACTTCAGTTTCAGATCGCTGATAAACGCCTTGCGCGAGTCCCAGGTGCTCACCGTTTTGACCGCGCTCTTCTTGCCGCCCTTCTCAGCCCACAGGTCGTAGTCTTCCGCCATGTTCACCTGGGCAAAGTAGTAGTGGCCCATCTCAGTCGAGGTATAACTGCGAATGGCCTTGGTTTTCTGGTTCTTGAGGAAAACCGTGGCGCCGATGACCGGCGTGGAGTCCTCGGTCAACACTGCGCCCGACACCACGCGTTCGCCCAGGTTTTGCGCCATCGCAACGGGCGGCGAAATGAGCGCGCCGCTCGAGCCTCCCGTTACCATTCCTGTCGCCATAGCGGCCACTACCGCCGCTGACAGCAGAATCGTGCGGTTAATCCTCACTCTTCCTCCTCTTCCTCCGCGTAGGGTTCGTCGTCCTCATCCAGGTCTTCTTCCACACGGGCCAATTCGAGCGGTTCAACTCCCACCACTTCGTACTCGGTTCCGCACTCGTCGCAGGCAACCACGTCGCCTTCTTCCACTTCGTCCAATTCGACGTCTAGATCATTTTCGCATTCCGGGCAGCTGGGCATGGCGGCCTCCTCTCTCTTTTCGGGCATGCGCGTTTCGGGTCACGGCTTATCACAGTGCAACATCGCTAGTTTTAGGGAGAACCCTGCCTCAGGTCAAGGGGCTCCGTCGTTGTCCGTCCCGCGCCTCCCATCCCCTGCCTCTCATCCCTGACACCAGGCAAGCGCATTGATTTTAAGCGCCTCGATCTGATTCGACGATAGACCCTGAAATTGGTTTAACCCATGCGTCCTGTCTCCGTCTGACCGATCGCGACCATGACACCGGACTGCCATACCGTTTACCCTGAGAGCAGCGATGGCAAGAATCGGCTCCAGCCCGTTTTCCTTCCCCGACTTCAGAGGGGCCACGCGCACCCTGGTCTTCGTTAACCTGGCCACTTTCTTTGCATTTCTGCTCGCGCAACTGCTCTCAGCCGAAACGGCCCTTCGCTTCTTCGGCCTGCTGGCCTTTGATCCGGCCGGCTTTTTGCATGGCTTTCTTTGGCAGCCGCTTACCTACAGCTTCGTCCACGCCGGCCTCGTTGGCACGCTTTTTGAGCTGCTTTCGCTCTGGTTTCTGGCCGGATTTCTGGAGCAGATGCACAGCTCCGCCTGGGTCAACGGTCTCTACGCAGTCTCAGTGCTGGGAACCGCCGCCGCCGGTCTCGTTATTTACGCGGTCAGCGGACCGGGACACACCCAGGGCCAGGAAGTGTTTTTTGGTTGTTTCGGCGGCATCTTCGGCATGCTGGTTGCCATCGGCACGCTGCATGGCGATACGGAATTTCTTTTGTTCTTCACCATCGGCATCAAAGCGCGCTACATGGCAATTATCTATGGCCTCATCGCCGTCGCTATGCTATTCGGACCGCAGGGCAAGTACGCGTTTGCGCAACTGGGCGGCGCGCTTGCCGGCTGGCTCTACGCGCAGATGGCGCCACGCCGCGGCATCTCCTTCCTGCTCAGCGAGCGCTGGTACGGCCTGCGCAACAGTTACTACAGGTACAAGCGCCGCCGCGCCGCTCGCAAGTTCGAGGTCTACATGAACAAGCAGGGCCGCACAGTGCGCTTTGACGGCAATGGCCGCAAGATCGACGACGATCCCGACGACAAAAAGCGCTGGAACTAAATTTGTTGATGGGATGAAGCTGGACCGTCTGTCATCTACGCCGCAGCGCTGTCGACCACCTCAAGCACCGTGCCTTCGATTTTCTGCAGATGCGCCACAATCTCAAACAGGCTTCTCGCCTGCGGATTGCCCTTGGGGCCAAGCATGCGCATCAGAACCTTCGAAGAACGCCCAAGATCAGCGCCAAGCTGAATAAACCCGACCGTCCCGTTAATGTACTTGCGAAGGATGGACTTCCCTGTCTCCAGATCCCCCGAGATCATGCAGCCTACAGCTTCCCTGAGCAGTGCCCTCCGAAACCCGGCACTTTCCTGAATCCTGGCCTTCACCGTCTCGTTAAAACTCTTAGTCAAAGGCATCATCCCTCCTTCTTGCGAGCCCTATACTCCTGCCAAAGAGCACGAGCTATTTCAATGTCACCCTGCTGACGCTTTTTTGTGCCGCCACCAAGCAGAATGACTAGCCGCTCTCCGTCCTTGCCAAAATAAACCCGATAGCCCGGCCCGAAATCCAGCCTCAATTCAAAGACGCCAGCACCAACCCCTTTTGCCGCGGATAAATTGCCGCGCTCCAGCCGATCGAGCGAAACCGTGATCCGCGCCTGGGTATCGTCATTCAGTTTTCCAAACCATCGATCGAATGGGCTCCGCCCAAACCGATCAATATATTAACGAACTTCGATCACATTTCAATGGTAGCACGAAAGATACCATACTGCACGAAGATTTTGGCCCTGCTGTTGCGCCAAAACGGAGGCAAGGCCCGCACTCAAAGCGCTCCGCCGCGAATTCAACGTCCGTGTCCCGCGCGATAAAATGAAGATGAAATGTCCACGAAAATAGCATTCCTCTTTCCGGG
>PLST01000410.1:0-331 GCA_003164255.1 Acidobacteriaceae bacterium
GAATCGGCGAACAGCGAAAACGCCGCGCCATCGTTCGTCCAGTGCGAAATGCGCAGCACATGCGGGATCAACGGAATGCCTCCGCCAATCGGTACATGATTGCCGACCCAAATCTTGGTCAACCGGTCGGCAACCAGAACCAGAGCCGAGATCAACAGCAGCCAGGGAAGCCGGCGAGGCGCGGTAAAGCTCACTGCGCGGCCTCCGCAGGCTCGGGCCGCGCAACGCCCATCTCCGTCAGCGCCGTCTGGCAGCGCGCGCACACGTTCTCCCAAACCCCGTAGTTGCTCACCACCGGCATAAAGTTCCAGCAGCGCGCGCACTTGCTGCC
>PLST01000410.1:418-3679 GCA_003164255.1 Acidobacteriaceae bacterium
GGCTCCTCTGAGAAAACCTCTTCCGGCTTGGGAAACAGCGCCAGGTGCACGCTAGCTTCGCGCCCGGCCACCGCAGGCAAATACTCCCACACCTCATCGGAAGTGAAACTCAAAATCGGCGCAACCAGCCGAACCAGAGTCTCCGAAATCTTCCACAAAACCGTCTGCGCTGACCGACGCTCCTTGCTCGTCGGCGCGAACGTATACATCCGGTCCTTCAGCACGTCCAGGTAAAACGAGCTCAAATCCACAATCGCAAACTCGTTCACCGCCTGGTATACGCGATGGAACTCAAATCCCTCGTACCAGCCCAGAATCTTTTCCGTCAGCTCGCGCGTTCGCGCCAGCATGTAACGGTCCAGCGGCAGCAGTTCACTCTCCGCCACGCGATCCCGCTCCGGCGAAAACCCGTTCAAATTGCCCAGCAAAAACCGGAACGTGTTGCGCAGCTTGCGATACAACTCCGCGCAGCGCTGCATCAGGTTTTCGCTCGCCGCCATGTCCTCTCTGAAGTCGATCGACGCAACCCAAAGCCGCACAATCTCGCCGCCCATCCGGTTGGCAATGTCCACCGGATCCACGCCGTTGCCCAGCGATTTCGACATCGCCCGGCCCTGCTCATCCAGCGTCCACCCCGCCGTCGTTACATGCGAGTAAGGCGCGCGCCCGCGCAAGGCAACACTCGTCAGCAGGGAAGAGTGGAACCACCCGCGATGCTGATCGCCGCCCTCCAGATAAAGAACCTCCGTCCCCTTGCCTTCCTGAAACGCCGTGTATGCCGGCTTCAATTCCGCATCCGACTCGCAAACCGCAAACCAGCTCGTCCCCGAATCAAACCACACATCCAGAATGTCTGTCTCTTTCCGGAATTGCTTGCCCCCGCATTCAGCGCACACGGCATCTTTCGGCAGCAGCGAAGCCACGTCTGTCGTATGCCACGCTTCCGCGCCCTCATTCTCAAACAGCCGCACAATCTTCGCGTTCAGCGCGGCATCCATAATCGGTTTCTCGCAGCTCTCGCACATGAACACCGCGATCGGCACTCCCCAGATGCGCTGCCGGCTGATGCACCAGTCCGGCCGCGTCGCAATCATGTTCGTGATCCGCTCCTTGCCCCACGCCGGATCCCACACCACCTTGTCGATCTCTTCAATCGCAAGCTGCCGGAATGTCGTCTCCGTTCCGTCCGCACGCTTCATCGGCGTTTCCAGCCCGATGAACCACTGCTCCGTCGCCCTGAAGATCACCGGATGGTGACAGCGCCAGCAATGCGGATACGAGTGTTCCAGAGGAGCCCCGGCCAGCAGCGCGCCACGCTCTTCCAGCATCGCCACAATCACTGGATTCGCAGCCCACACCTTGAGCCCATCGAATGCCGGTGGCGTCGCCGAATGCCACGCGCTTGCATCGTAGTGAATGTGCCCGCCGGCATCCACGCGGCACGTCGGGTCAAGGTTGTAGCGTTGCCCCGTATAAAAATCGTCCGCGCCATGCGCCGGTGCCGTATGCACCGCGCCCGTGCCCGTATCGGCCGTCACGTAGGTCGCAAGAACTCCCAGAATGCTGCGCTCCAGAAACGGATGCTGGAACGTCACCCGCTCAAGCCGTGCTCCCTTGAATCGCGCAATCTCAGTAGTCGCGCCCAGTTTGCACGCGGCCGCCACCTGCTCAGCCAGCGAGGCCGCCACAATGTACACCGGCGCGTCCGCACCGTCGCCCATCGCCAGCGCCACGTAGTCAAAGTCAGGATGGAAGGCCACGGCAAGCGATGCCGGCAGCGTCCATGGTGTCGTCGTCCAGATGATCGTCGAAACATCCCGGCCTTTGAGTTCCGGTGCGATCGCCCCCGCATCCGACGTCAGCTTGTAGCGCACATAAACCGACGGGCTGGTGTGCATCTCGTACTCCACTTCCGCCTCGGCCAGCGCCGTGCGGTCGTGGATGCACCAGTAAACAGGCTTCAGCCCCCGATAAACAAAACCCTTCTCGAGGAATCCGTAGAACGCCTCCAGCGTCCGCGCCTCATAGTCCCGGGACATCGTCTTGTACGGCTTGTCCCAGCGTCCCAGGCAGCCAATTCGCTCGAACTGGGCCGTCTGCAGGTCAACATACTTCTGCGCGTACTCCCGGCAGGCCTCCAGAACCGCCGGAACCGGCATCTCCAGCTTCTTGCGCCCCAGCTTCTCGTCCACCTTGATCTCGATCGGCAGCCCATGGCAGTCGTACCCCGGCACAAACGGCGCATCGAACCCCGCCATGGTCTTTGACTTCACCACAAAATCCTTCAAACCCTTGTTCAGGGCGTGGCCCAGGTGGATCGGTCCATTTGCATACGGGGGCCCATCGTGCAGCAGGTAGGCAGGGCGCCCCTTGCCCGCCTTGCGCAGCTCCGCATAAAGGCCCAGGGCCGCCCAGCGCTCGAGGCGCAGCGGCTCATTGTGAGGCAGATTGGCCTTCATTGGAAAGCTGGTTTGCGGCAGGGTAAGCGTCGCCTTTAACTCCGGCGCTGGGGGCATCGTTTCTCCATCTTTTCGTGCAATCTTGTTCATTTACCAGTGTAAATGCTCCCCAAAAGAATTTTGGGTAACAAACCGGCCTGCCTTCGCGTCTATTGTTTATGGGAGCCGCCATTCGACCGGAATATGAATCCCCGGAGTTCGAGCCTGCGGAAAAAGGGCCCGTTACTTCCGAGACAAGTGCAGGGCCTCTCAAGCATAATGGATCATTGGTCCGTGATGGCTGCGGGCTCCCTGGCGAGCGAGCAGCCTTGGACAGCGCGGCACCAGTACCACCAGCAACGATGGCAAACAACATTCTCATCCAAGCAGATACGGATTCGCAGGCAGCCGAGGTCGCTCACGACAGCGACGCTTTGATTGCCGCCTTCACGGGCAAGGCCCTCGAAGGGGACCCCATCTGGAAAGGCTTGTGGGAAAGCATTCAAGATCTCTTCTTTCCCAGGAAGCTTCCGCCGCTCGTGCTCACCTCCACGCCCATTCCCGTTCCCGACCGCATGGCCGTCAAAGCCAACCCGGTCGCCATCGGCATCTCCACCACCGTCAACCTCGCCATCCTGCTCATCGTGCTCTTCTTCGTAGGCAAGAAGATCATTGACACCGTCAACAAGCCTTTGAGCGCCACCACCATCGACGTGGGCGACTACGACGCACCCAAGGCCCTCAACAAGATGGGCGGCGGCGGCGGCGGCGGCGATCGCAGCATCATTGAAGCCAGCAAGGGAAAGCTCCCCAAGATCGAGAA
>PLST01000410.1:3783-6317 GCA_003164255.1 Acidobacteriaceae bacterium
CGCGTCTCAGCCCCCGTGCCTCTCTTCGAACCAGAGGCGGAATTCTCCGATGAAGCCCGCCGCGCCAAGTATCAGGGCGTTTGCCTGGTCGGCCTCATTGTTGATGCGCAGGGAAATCCCCAGAACGTCCACATCGTTCGCACCCTCGGCATGGGTCTCGACGAGAAAGCCATGGAAGCCGTGCGCAAGTACAAGTTCAAGCCGGCCATGAAAGACGGAAAGACACCCGTCGCGGTGTACGTCAACGTAGAGGTCAACTTCCGCCTCTATTGACGGAACTCCATCCCCCGTACCGGCCTCCGATCAGGGCAGGGAATTCAAGGGCGAAGCGCACAAGCGCTTCGCCCTCCTGCTTTAAGCGGCTACGACTTGTGCCCCTCGCAGTTTTATCGCGATGAGTGGGCGTCAGAAAATCGCAGCGACCAGAAAAAGGCGGGTGCCCCCGGTCCCTCGCCCTTGGGGACCGGGGAATGAATACCGCCGCTTGGACCAGCAGACCCCCCTCCGCCCCGTTCCTTGACCGTTTCCAATCAATCTCCCGCCGCCATTGGCCCCTCCCTTGCCACCTTCCTTGTCTCCAGGCCGCCCGTCAAAAATCGGCCCGTTGGCTATCCCACGGAGGTGGGATTGTTCCTCTTTCGCCAGTCTCATATCTTGATCCTCACGTGCCCGCCGACGCCGTCTGTCGGCAGTCAACGCCTTTTCTGGGGTCAACATTTCGCAAGGCTCAAACGAATCCTGATTCGTCTGCCACTAGGTGTGTATGCTTTCGCCCTCACGGGCCGAGGCTCCAAGGAGATTTGCATGAAATTCAGATCGATGGTCCTCGTGGTGGGCCTGTTGCTCGCCGGCTACTCAACCTTGACGCTGGTCAATTCCTCGCTCATCAGCGCCAAGTCCCAAACCCCCTCGAGCCAGGTCGTCAACGATCAGATCGCCGAATACAACATGGCCGTCAAGGCCGGCACCAGGACTGACCGCTGTGTCCAGGCTGGTTTTGTCGCTTCGGCTTACAACCAGACCCGCGATCAGGCCAATTATCAGAAGTGGGTGAACGTTCGCCGCGACGAGTGTCAAGCCGCCGGCCTCCCTCAGTAGACAGTCCTCAATCGGCTGCCCCGGCTTTCCTCCGGCCCCTTGCCGCGGGATTCAGGACTCATCCCGGGCCCTTCGCCGCCCGATTCCGCTCCGCCAGCAGGCCCCTCCCGGGGGCCTGTCAACGTCCTCCTCAGACCCAAATCCTTTGTTTAAATACTTGATACTCCTGAAGAAAGGTACTTGATCAATTTTGCACAGCGGTTACTCTAGTTACACCAAGCCGCAGGCTGCTAAACCTGCGTAACCTGGGTGGCAGCGAGTGGAGTTTGCATCCACCGGCAGCCACGGGAGCTCGGGGCGAACTGGGAAGAATTTTGCTTTTTCGCCCAAATTTGCCCATTTTGGAGCTCACGGTAGTTCGGAGTTCGGGGCTATGATAGGGATACAGCGGTCCCGGTTGCTGGGACTGATGGTCCGGCCGAAGCCTCCGCAGATCGAGGACCGAGAGTATGCCAACACTTTTTACCCCAGATCCCCCGAACTTTCGTTTCTCATCCGAGGCGGACGAACGTTACCAATGGGTCATACGAAGCGCCGCCATCATCTCCATCCTTGTGGCAATGACAATCCTCAGTCAAACAAACGTCATGGTCCCCAAACAGGCCAGGAACGCCGCTGCCCTCAATATCGATCTACCCAGAGTGCAGCAGCCCCGGGTTGAACCCGTCCCGTCCATCGTCCTCGAACCCGCTCCCGCTCCGGCTGCGTCCCCCGCGCCTCTCGCCGATCAGAATCCGCCCCGCACTCAATCCCGGCCGGCAGCACCCCGCGCGCTCAATTCCGCCCAGCCCACCGCACCTTCGGTTCCGCAATCCACTCCGGGCCTCTCGCTCATGATGCCCGATCCTTCGGCCCAGCCCGCTGCAAACGTGGCCATGGTGCCCACCGTGCAGTCGCTCAAGATCATGCCCGACGTGGCCAAGAGTGCAACCATCACCACCAGCACTTCCTTTACTGGAGTCAAAAGCCCTAAAGCGCCCAGGAAAGTCGTCAAGCCGGCCACCATCGGAAGCGGAATGAGAACGGGGACGTCAGTCGGCTCCACGCGCACGGTTTCTCCCGCCACCATCCCAGGCCAGATCGGTTCCATGAAGACTGAAACTCATGGCAAGGTAGCGCCGGTTTCCATCCCCGGAACTGCAGGAACCGGAGCCATGAGCAGCAATGGCAAGGTTGGAATTGTAGGCATCCCGGGTACAACCCAACTCACCGTTGCTCCCAAATTGCCCGTGGCGCCGGTTGCCAATAAAGTGGGCATCCTCTCCAAAGCCCCCATTCAGCTGGGATCGGACGGCCCGCAAGACTAGCGCCGATAGCAACCATCCAGGTTCGAATAGGGGCGGCTCCAGAGCATGCTGAAGATACTTCAGCGAAGCCAGGATAAGTGTCAGGGCACGACTTCAAAGGAATCGAAAAACTCCTGCGAAGCCGGATTA
>PLST01000522.1 GCA_003164255.1 Acidobacteriaceae bacterium
CGCTCGGCATGAAGGCCTTCGGCGATCACGACATTCTTGACAGCAAGACAGTGGAGCCCATCGAGTGCCTGCACTATTGCCTCAACCTGCCCGTTGCCGTTCAGATTACCGGCATCGACAGCCAGGCGGTTTTCGATCAGGCGTTTGAGGCCGTGCGCACCTTCAAGCCCATGTCGGCCACACAGGTGGCCAGCCTGCTTGAGCGCACACGCGCAGCCGCTCTCACAGGCAAATATGAGCCCTTCAAGACGTCACCCCGCAACGACGGCACCGCGCAAAACCCCAAGTGGCTGGGGTGAAGCAGGGTCGATCACCGGTGGACGTTGAACGGAAGCCTCCGGCCTGGCCATGCGTTTGATCTAATAATTCTCGCTTTGCGATCTCAACCCAAGGAGCCTTGAATGCCTCTCGTCAAAACCAAAGATGGCGTCGATATCTTCTATAAGGACTGGGGTTCAGGCCAGCCCATCGTGTTCAGCCACGGATGGCCCCTCTCCTCCGATGATTGGGACACACAGATGTTGTTCTTTTTGCAGCATGGTTATCGTGTCATCGCACATGATCGACGCGGGCACGGGCGCTCGGCCCAAGTCGGAGATGGTCATGATATGGACCACTATGCGGATGATCTGGCGGCCGTGACAGAACATCTCGACCTCAAGAATGCCATTCACGTAGGCCACTCCACCGGTGGAGGCGAAGTGGTCCGTTATCTGGCACGCCACGGAGAGAGCCGCGCGAGCAAGGCTGCGCTCCTCTGCGCGGTGCCACCCCTCATGGTCAAAACAGAGGCCAATCCGCTCGGCCTTCCTAAGGAAGTGTTTGACGGTCTGCAGGCGCAGTTGGCCGCGAGCCGCGCAAAATTTTATCGCGCCCTGCCCGAGGGGCCGTTCTACGGCTTCAACCGGCCCGGTGTTGTGTCTTCCGAGGGGATCGTTGGAAATTGGTGGCGCCAGGGCATGATCGGCGGTGCCAAGGCGCACTATGACGGCATCGTGGCCTTCTCGCAGACAGACTTCACTGAAGACCTGAAGAAGATCACCATTCCCGTCCTTGTGATGCACAGCGAAGATGACCAGATCGTACCCTATGTCGCATCCGGTCCGCTCACCGCTAAATTGTTGCAGAACGGAACCCTGAAGACCTACAAGGACTTCCCGCACGGCATGCCCACCACACATGCAGAGACGATTAATGCAGATCTCCTCGCCTTCCTTAAAAGCTAGGGAGAGTGAGTTTTCGGCTTGTGGGAATGAGGGTCGACGCGAAGCTTCAACCGGGCCCCAGAATCGAATTTCACGTCGTTCTGGATAGCGCCGCCCAGGAAAGCTCCAATGCATGGAACAATGTGGGCACGGGCCACGCTGAGCTCTGTGAGTTGAACGAAGCGGTTTGCCCCAGATCTCGTATGATCCCCATGGGCGATGGCAAGACATTGCGCGGGTTCATGCCAACACGGAGACGACCATGGCACAAGTGACGAGCTATCAATCTGACATCCGGCGACTTTTCACCGAGCGTGACATTCAGGCGATGAGTAAGGCGTTCAACCTTGCGAGCTACGACGCGGTGAAAGCACATGCGGCCATCATCTATGACCGCGTTCGCGGCATCGGCGGCGCTGTGATGCCGCCAATCCCGCCCGGCAGGTTCAGCTCCAGCCAATGACCCAGGCTAAGGACAACCTGACCACCGTTGCCATCGACGATCTAAGCTCCGTCGTCAGAATCGCCGGACTGTTGCAGTCCAACGGAAAGCAGTACACCCTGCGTGGCGAAAGAGTGACCAGTCTGGCTGATCTTCGTACAGGCCCCGCGGTCTCTATTGGAGCCTTCGATAACGCGTGGACGCTTAGGCTGACCAACCCCTTGCGCTATCACTTCTCGAACAATGCGGATTTGTCCGAAGTTCGGATAGTGGATAGCTCGGCTCCAGCGCAATCTCGCTGGGTAGCCGATCGCGCTGTGCAGGTGGCCACTAACAACTATCGCGACTACGCCATTTTGGCCCGCTTTACTGACACGAATACCGGCAAGTTGACTGTGATCGTCGCAGGGCTGGCTCGCGGAGGCACCATCACCGCAGGAGAGTTTCTCACCGACGACAACGATATGGCACAGCTCAAGCGCGCCTCTCAGGCTGCTGGCGACAAGAAGAACATGGAAGTCGTATTAAGCACCGAGATTATCGACGGCGAACCCGGCTCCCCCAAGATAGAAGCTACATATTTCTGGTAAATCCAGTGCCAGCAGAAGTGAATCGTTCCTGAATCGGTCTCTTGGCATCACTTGGCTCAGGGCGGAAAACCATCCACCCGGACCCAGAATGAGCCAGCTCACACCTACTTCCAGATTGTTGATTTAGGTGGCGTCCACAGCGCTGCCGGCGGTGAATGGGGTCTCATCGATGCGGGAACCGCGACGCGAGCCTGCAGTCCAGCGAATGTGTTGTTAAAAGGTGTCGTCGTGCGTTCGCTGCTGTCGTCACCGCATGCCAGAGAACGGAGTGTCGTTTGCCATCGCTTCGGCCGCACTGCATTCGTTTCTCTGTGACGCTATTTCACTTCAGGGCTGAAGGATTAGCGCGAGCGTTGCCTTTAATCCGGCAAGCCGCCAATGCCTGACCTGCTCCCGGCCCCCAACTCGATTGCTTCCTGAACTCTCCATCCGCGCTTCCTGCACCGCCGCGAATTCAAATCGGAAGGCGCGAATTTCCTCCCTTGCCTACGATCCGCGATCGCATCGAATCCATCACATCACGCATCAGCCACAAGGCCACCCGTGGTTCCTTCTTCAGCCGGCCGACTACATACGGTAGCCATGCATGTCCGTAGGGCAGATACACGCGAACCGGCACACCGAGTTCCCGGGCAATCGGCAGCACAGCTCCAACCGGCAGGCCGTACAACAACTCCAGCTCGCAAGGTGTGCCCCGCGCCAGCAACGCAGAAAGCGCCGCCCTGACCAACTTCGGATCGTGAGTAGCCACGCTCACGTGCCGAGCGCGTCCTGCCAGTCGCTCGATCACCTTCAGAAAACCTTCGAACGGATCGACGGGCTCTGACGGGTCAACCCATTGTCCCTTCACCACTCTCACATCCAGGCCCTGCTCAATGGCCAACTCGGTATCCGCAACGCTTCGATGCCAGCGCCCTGGCAAGGTATAACTCAGCGTGCCGGAGATGGGCACCAGGTCTCGAATCAAGGACAGCGTCTGTTCCTGATCGCTCGTTGACGCCGAATCGAAGTGCATCTTCACGCCGCGTGATTTCGCTTCCTGCGAAAAATGACGAAACAGATCTGCTGAATGCTTTAGGGGCCACGGCTTCACCGATATGTAGCAGTGTGACTTCAGCTCTTCAATTCTAAGAATGATGGCATCATAGTTTGCGACGATTCCCTCGGTAGTGTCGCCTTCCCCGTCCCAGAAGCAAATGGTGCTTTTGAAACCGTGAGCCTGCAAAGTCCTGCTGGCTTTGAGCCCGTCTTCAAGGTTAGTGCCGGTGATATAAGAGCGCGCAGCCCACGCACCGGCGGTTTCCACAATTGTTCGCAATACGGCTTTCATTTGTTCCTCCGATTCGCTTTTGAGAGCGCTTTCAACCGGGAACGCAAGTTGGTGAGCGTATCAGCGACCAGCGCCCACGTGCCGTGGAAGTTGAATGGGTAGGTCTGAACCCGGATGCACTGGCGCACATTCGGACTCCAGACGTTGATCCACTCTTGCTCGGCACCCAGAAACTCATAGAACTTCAGCCCGACATTGGCTGCATGACGAATGGTTTCCATCATCAGCAGAATGCCCGGCGAGCAACGCTTGAACTCCTCCAAGTAGCCGATCTTCAAAAGCCAGAAGCCACCGTTGGCTTCCACCGCTAGCTGCGTTGCTACGGGCCGCCCATCGATGCGCATAAAGGCCAGCCTTAGCTCTTTCTTGGCTGCGGAGGCCGCGGCAAAGGCTTGATAGAAGGCGCCCATCCGGGCGTCGACATTCATTGCGGTACCCGCTCGCGCCTTCCAGCCTCCAGCTTCAACGGCATACACCTCGCTGAGCAGCGCTTCAAGTTCCGATGGGTCGGGAGTGCGGATTTCGAATGTTACCGTTCCCATCTTTTCAGCGTTCCGGCGCAAACGCCGAAGATCGGAACGGCGTCCGGAATTCAAATGTTGATCGGGATCCGCCCAGCTCTTATCGAGAGCAATCCACGGGCAACCCGTGGCCGGTCGCTTAATCACCAGCCCGCGGCCGCGATAGGCCTTTTCCAGAGCCTCCACCGTCGCCGACTCCACCGGAATGCGATTCAAACGAAGTGGCCGTCTCAGGGAGACTACGGCTTGAGCCAAATCGCCGAGATCGTCCGCGTTGCTGTAAATAAAGTCCGAAGCTTCGAAAATCTGATTCTGACCTGCGATTCCAAGGCGAGGAGAAGCCTCTGACCGATAAAGGGGAGCAATCGCCGTGTGCGGACCAATTCCTGAAACAACGACCGTCAACCGGTCTGCCAGCTGGTAGGCCTCAACGCAGGAGTGAACGAATTCATAGCTCACGGCAGGATTCGCCCAGACCACCGGCACAGACTCCCAGAGCGGCTGCACCTGGTGCATTCCGTCGAGCGTCTCAACCACTTGAATGCCTGGCCCTGTTGTTCTCACTGATGAGCTTCCCATCCTGGCAGCCTGCCACTACCCAATCGAGCCCGAACGATCCGCCGTAATCGCTGCGATTCGGGTACATCCACGAGATCCAGAATCCTGTCGATCAAATGATCCGGCCGGCGCACTCCAGCACCGCTGTTGACATCGATCTTCTGGCCGTGTCGGCGCTCAAGCAGATCCACCACGGCCTCCAACAGTCCCTGCTGGTTGCTCGCTCGCATCAATCGCACTTTGTCGGATGTGCGCGTCAGTGTTTGCACCTCTGCATCGCTGTTGAGCGGAGCGTAGGCGATGTCTGCCGACTGCAGCATCTCGATGTCTGCCTTCGAATCCCCCATCGCGGCCACAAACTCTACTTCGCGTCCAAGCTGGCCCACGATTGCTTCCACACCCCGTTTCTTGCCAAGACCCTTCGGAAGAACGTAGCCATCTGCGCTGGTCACCAGAACTTCTAGGCCTTGCAAGCCCTCTTGCTCCAGAATTGCCTCGAGGTCTGCCTTCGTGGGGCCCACCATGTGTTCATTCTTAAGGTCGTAGGTTCGAACCGCAACCTTGTATCCCGGATCGACCAATAGTTCCCGCCGCAAAAACGCCTCGCGGCATCGCGCTAGTTCCGCCAGCGCTCCTTCTTCGACAAGTACGGTTTCGCATCCCCGTACTCGATCGACCAGCACGCAGCCATATTCTGCAACACCGGCCGGAAATGAAAATTGCTCACAATAATTCCTCACGTGCTCCACGCTTCGCCCGGTGTTGGGCACAATGGAGTACCCATTCTTGCGAAGGAGCGACAAAGCGATCAGGCCCTTCGTCGTCGAATGAGGAAAACCGATAAGCTCCTGTGTATCGAACACGCCGTCCAGGTCCAGAAAAAACAGCCGCCGGCTCCACTTGACCTCGGTTGGGCGCTCAATCCGGTTCGCGTTATGTCGGTTGAATTGGTAGGTCAGAAAGTTCCGGCCGGCCAGATAGCGAAGATTCTCCGATGCTCTCCGGCGGGCATCGATGTTCCGGTCGCAATAGTAGCTCGCATCAGCCATGGCCGTGTGCCCAACGTGAAGTTTGAAGAGCAGTAACCGGGCGCGCACCTCCTCATCGCCGGTGCTGCCAATATAGGCCTCGATGATGCGGTCTTCCTCGGCAGGCGCGATGTTCATCTCGAAGATCGCTCCAGCCAGGTCAATGGCGGAATCCACGAAGTCCTCTTCCCCGCCTCCGAAATTATGATGTTCGAAATCGCACTTGACCGCCTGCAACGGCGTCGCCAGCCAGTTCTCGCGCTTCATTCTGCCGTCCACCAGAGTGGGGAATGGCGTTGCGTACCCGCGCAATTCTCGCTTTAAAAGAGGTCCCGCAACCTTGCCACAAATCGTTCCCAGTGGATAGCGCAGGCTCCTCAGCATCCGGTCCCATCCCGCGCCACGATAGCCCCCGGGCGCCATCCATGGGTCCTCCGGCACCCGCAGAGTTTTGGTTCTTTGCGCAACATACTCCGCCACGACGGCTCGGCAGGCTTCTTCACTGGCAGCCGGTAGCGCTGGATCGAGAGGCCCCACCCATTCCAGGGCCAGCAGACCCTCACGCAGGCCAATAAGCTCCGGGACGTCCCCTTTCAGCCTCATTCCTGCAAGATAGCCATGATATGCGAGCCATCCCCAGCCAACACTTTTGAAAAGAATGCGGACTGTTTGTGGATGCCCGTCTTCGTCGCTGCCCCGAACCTCGATCACGCGCTTCATCCGGGTCTGAAACGTGTACCCGAACTGCGCATCGAGCGCTCGATTCACCTCGTCGCACTCGCTGCTTCTTACGACTTCAAGATCTTGCCATCCATGTGTGACATTGAACTCGCGCGCAAGCGTGAGCAATCGCTCATCGTCTCCAAGCAGGCGAAACTTGTAGAACTCCGTCGGTCGCAGGCGGATCGTCTCAACGGGCTGTACCTTCGAAGACCAATCGACTTCGGCCGGATGCTGGGGGGCCAAAATCAATACGTCCGTCGGCTCGGCGCCAAGTGGTCTCAGAATCTTCAGAATCAGGGCAAAGGTGTCACCGCTATTCGGATGATCATCCACTACAACGATTCGGCCACCCGCCTTTAGGGCCTTTTCAACGAGACGCCGTTCCTTCGTTGTCAGTCCAACTTTAGGGCGGATGCTCAGCCATCCCAGCGTCGGTAAACCCGCTCGCACCAGGTAGGCTTCCACCAACGGAGCAAAATAGGCGCCCGCCGTTCGTGGGCCCAGGATAAAGGTTGGCCGGCTCTTGATGTCCTCGCGCTCCGCTAGGCGATCGGCCAGCCTGAACACATCCAAGTGCGTAAGGTCCTGGCACCGAAAGGCCTCGGGAATCCTCATCCGCCAACGCAGAACGGGCTCCGGCAGTTTGCTGTTGATTACAGTCGGAAGAGTTGTCTCAAGCGTTGCACGGCTCTCCGCGCCGAAACGGGGCTCATCCAGCAGAATGCGACAGATCGCGCCAAGGCAGCGCTCCACGTGCCCTTGCCACACCTCAACTGTGCGGTGGGCCGCTCGATTTGCAATCCTGTGCGGCCCGTTCACCAGGCCCTTCAGCAATGGCGTCAGCGATTGTGCTCTGCCCAGCCGCCGGTTGAGCGCGGAAAGGCCAAATGGCTGTGCTGCCAGGTAGTCCGCGCCACTGCAGTGCAGCGCACTTAGAAAAAGATAGAGATTGACGCGCGCTTCATCTTGCTGCCAGGCGATCCCTCCCCCGTTGCAGCCCTGCCATTCATCCTCAAGATGAGTTCGTAACACTCTCACAGGCAATGCCGGGCTCAGGCACCACTCATACCGGGAGTAGTACTGCCTCTCCGGGTCTTTCGGAAGGGACGCTTCTTCACCTTCAGTCATCATGTGCGACCCTCCGGAGTCTCGACAGTCTGTCGAGCGCCTGCTGGCGATTCGGTAATACCGCTGTTCCGGAACGAATGCAGACACTTACTCATTCCCCAACGGCGGAAGTCCTCTCGTACGGATCTTCGCGGCCTGGTTTAGCAACTGAAAAGCAATGCTGGAATCCAGGAGCAGAATGCCTGAGGGGAATGGACGATCCCACCACTTCCGAAGAGCTCCGCACAGTCCCGGCCCGGCGACAATAGCTTGCGTCGTTGAACCTTTTACGCAACCAGCGCTTCTACTTCTCACCCTTGATCGCCTCTAAGAGGCTAGCAACGGCATCGTAGGCCAACAATACCCGGAAAGTCGTACAATTCAGCGAAATCCGCAGCCGGAATCACAACTAAGTTGTACGCTCGCTTGCCCGTTCATCGCATCCGGTTTTCATTCGAGTTTACAGCCGCACCCGAACGCTGGTGAACTGACCTGATTCGAGGCATTCACCCACCTCGCCATGAGCGAAAAATCCGCACTCGCTTCCAACTTGGGAGCCTTTGAGTTCGCCATCCGAGAATCAATTTCAACGGTGTAGAGAAAGCCCGGTCGGCGTCTTACATATCGCGACTCGTACACCTGAGGGAATCCTGCGGAAAGAGAGACTGAGGAATCGTCTCGGCTTGCATTGCAACTCAAAGATTGCTTTAAATTCATGCCTGGGTGTGCCCGGAGGAGCGCCACTTTCGCTTCAAGTCGCGCAGGCGAGAGGCGGCATTTGAGGCAACTGAGGCGATCCTGGCTTTGGCCGGTGCAGGTTCCATCGCCCATTCCGACCCAACCTCGACCACGTTTCGGCTGAAACTTCTCTTAAAGCGAGATATACCTTCGAGGGCGCTCTCATCCGCACCTTCCAGCGTTACGCCGCCCATGTCAAACCATTCGGCTCCCATCGCCTTCGCCCATCGAATCACTTCCCATACGGGCAAATATCCAAGAGGAACAGGAGACTCGATTCGCCTGTTGGAGCCCGCTGCGCGATATTCCCCGTGATCACCGTTATTCAAGAACCAGCTGAATGCGGCCATTTTTTCCGGCGCCGTATCCTCTCCCAGGAAAAGTCCGAATACGCGGGAAAGATCAGGATGCTGCTGCGACATTTTCAAAATGCCTCGCCAGTCTTCAGCATGAACTTGTCCATCTGTTCTCTGCAGTGCCTCCATTTGCAGCTCCCTCAGTCGATTTGCGTAAACCGGTTGGTCGATTACGAGGGACTGCAGAGACTTCTTTAGCGTTCTTCGAATTTCGTACCGGTAACCTTTGTCGAAAGCTGCAAAGATCTCGTCCTCTGTCGGGTTGAGATCAATGACGAGCGCGTGCCTATAAGAGTTGGGGGGCCTAACCTCACCAAAGCCAAGTTCCTTTAGTATTGCTTCAATGTCTTCGCGGCTATCCCGTATACGTTCACTTGCAGACGCAGGACGCTGGGTTCCAACTTTGCGAGTGCTGCCAAGGCCGGCAGCAGCGCCTCGCACACAGGCGCCGTCAGCCCATTTCCAAACCGCCTTGCTCCCTCTTGCTATAGCCGCTCACTGGGCACCCCGGCTACAAAACTCGCTCAAAAAAACTTGGATGTTCTGACCGACCGAGGATATGTCTTTGCCCGCATCGGTAGCGGGAGCGTATACGATCCGCTATCGGATAGTCCAATCCTGGCTCCTGGTTTCAACGCGAATGGAACTGACCCGAGGCGCGTTTTCGATGCGATGAAGCAGGCCCGAGGTGGCAAGATTGTTGTTCTGAAACTTCATGCCATTCCGGATTACGAGCATCCGTGGGTAACAAGGACACCTCAACGCTTTGCGCAGTAGACGGAGTTTCTTCTCAAGAATCAATGTGAGGTAATCGCGATCCAAGATTAGGTTAAATAGTCGATCCTGAAAAACCAA
>PLST01000041.1 GCA_003164255.1 Acidobacteriaceae bacterium
AGTTTTGCCGCAGCGAAGCTGCCCGGCTCAGCGACCGGGCCCGCGCCACGGCTGGCAAGGTAGAGCGAACAAAGAACATGGTGCTCTATTACCTGATGAGCCGTGACCTAAAAGCGATCGAGGGACGCGAGTTCACCCTGCGCGGGCAGAAGAACAGCCAGGACTCGGTGNNCACGAGGAACAGGTTCCAGGGGCAGAGTTGCGGCGGGGATGGCACCTGAGAATCAAGTAGCAGTGATCCAGCCTCTGAGAACCCGAAATTCTCAGAGGTGTCAGGAGGCGGCGGGCGTGAAAGGCAATGCGCCTGGAGTGGCCAACCTACGCTTTGCCGATGATCCTGCGTGGAGCTACTCGGTGTCTTCGTCCAACAACTCCTCTCGTAATCCAGGGAAGACAATCGGCCCGACGCCTGCCAACTCGGAATACAACCGAAAAACCGGGCCGTTCGGCTCACATAAGGCGAGTTGAGACTGGGCCCTCTCACTCAGTCCGGCGTGGAATTGGATTGGTCCACCACCTGTCGCAAAGGCTCCTCGTATCCGCGTGGTATTCGCAAGGAACGCTTGGCGTGCTTTCCGTTCGAGGTCTTCGCCGCGTCGTGTACAAACTTCCAATATTCGTTCGACGAATTGCGGGTGAGTGAAGACAACTTGGACAGGTCCCTCATAGAGCAAGCCAATGACGACTTGCTGGTCGCACTCGTCCTCCGATTCCAGAAGCGAGCCGAGAACCAAGAGCGTTGTGTCATCTGCTGCTCCAAAACGCCAAAAGAGTTCCTCGAGGTTGACAGCATGGTTCCGGTACTTTCGGAGCAGACCTAGCAGCCGCTGAAGCGATCGAGCATAACCCGGCGCGTTGCGGATCGAAGCTAGTGTGGACCAAGACTGAGGCGAAGGGATTGGTTGATAAATGGGGCCGTCATCGTCGGGGGAGACATGCTGTGCGTGCTCAAGTCGTGCTTCAAACAGATCGACCACGGCCAAAGGAGCAAGACCGCAGACGTGATAGACCAAAGTGCCAAAGTGGTATCCGTCAAGTTCGTGGACGAGCACGAGTTTGCTAAGCATCGCTCCGATCGCCGCAGCACTAAGCGACTCGGCCCTCACGTTCATCGCTCCTGTCCCAACGATGCCGCAGTACGCTTCTGCCAGCCCATAGTACGCGCCGATCTCCAAGTCCAGAATCAAGGAAATCGCTTTTTCGGTCCATTGAACCTGTCTCGAAAGAGTGCCCAGGCCATGGATGAGATTCACGAGGATCCACGGTTCTGTTCTTTGCGTCAGGATCGACAGAATCTCAACCTCAGCAGCTGTCGCACCCCGATATGTGAAGTCCGATGCTGCGACGGCGGCCGCTGCCACCGCCATCTCCTGGCGTGGAGACCGTGCGAATGCGGAGCCATAGAACAGGAACTCAGTTGCGCTTCTGGTTCTCCAGGCTCTCAAAGGTACGGACGCGTAACCCGACAAACGAGGGAGTTCATTCGCCTGTAAGCGGCGAGACAGTGTCCGGAGAAAGCGTTCGTCTTCGCAAAAGGCGGAAAGAATACGCAGACTGCTGCTGATCTTGATGCCAGCGTCCGTTGCCTGTTGGAGAATGTCTTCGAGAGCCTGAACCCGCTCCGACGGATCAGGATAGAGCTCAGTTAATGCGGCGACGCCTTCCGCTTCGAGGCGGTTGCGATAGTCGGAAACTAACCCATCCGGAGAGCAATCCTCCCACTCTTCGGTGCATAGGACATGGAACAACGAAAAAAGGGGGAATTGAGGAAGCTGGGCAATAAGCCGACGCGCCTCCTCCTTCACTTTCTCGGACTGGCCTGCGCTATCCTCCGCGGATCGCAGTATCTTGTGGAACCTCCAGGTCTGTGGGAGCGAGACTTCTGAGGATTCCAGCCGGGCTTGAAGCAAGTTGAGAGCTTTCAGCCGCTCGTCATCCTGCCATGCCCGTTCTTCATCTGTAGGTCCGTTGCGCATCCTCGGCCGAAACTCCGAGATTGCTTTTCCTAGAGACCGAGCTGCGCGGACTGCCACACGGGAGTTCTCCGAACTGAGGGCTCTCGAGATCACAACAAGCGCGCGTTCCCGGACCGGTCTGAAGTACTCGGGGTTGACCGGCAATGCACCTACGCGAAACGACATGCCAGCCCACTCATGGTCGTCCATCTCCCGATCCAGTAGGGTATCGATAAGGTCGAAAGGCGTGAACTCTGCGGTGTAGGCCGTGGGGTCCAGAGCCAGCTCTTCGACGTATGACAGGATTCGCTCGTTGAACTCGACATCCTTATATTTGTGATAGCCAATTGAGCTCTTGAGAACGCCTTCTGCCTGGCGCCGTACGTCCTCGTCCGGGTGATGTGCCAACCTCCATAGTCGATCGAACGCGTCTCTCGATACACTTTCGCTGAGGATCGTGACGCCGAGAAATGCCGGCAATCGCCGGAGAACCTGGGTATGGCTCATGCGAAAGAGACCATATTGGTTAGCAGGCAATGCTTCGTGATCCATCGCCATCTGAACAATAGCGTGAATCCGTTCCGGCTGATAGCGGGCGATAGCCTCCATTCGGTGGAGAAAGCTGGCTCGATCAGCAGCATCCTGTTCGAGAAATCGCGCCGAGACGGCTGACCAGATTCTGTCCAACAGATGCGAGCCGTTATCTCGCTGCGTAATGCGCCAGTCCAATCCGGCCAGGTTCTTAAGAAGGCTTGGTAAATGATCTTCTCCGAATGCTTCGAAGACATCCTCGGGAAAGCCGATGAGAGTTCCATCGGGCTCGAGTGACGCTCGCTCGAGCAGGTAGTCCGCAAGTAGGTCTGGAACGATGGCAGCTTTGCCAGCGCGGCGCAGCATAACGCCCCCTTCTTCGAGAGTGGCGAGACTCCGCCGGGCCTGACTCTCATGGAGGCCAAGGTAAGTTTTGACTCCCTGAAAAAACGAAGGCGAGTTCTCCGGAACGGGCTGCAAAGCCGCTACTACTTCCATGAAGCTCTGCTTCAGCACACCTCTCGTGAGGATCTGGCCTTCGTACTCGCTCGCGAGGTGGCCGAGTACGACGGTGGTGAACTCTTCGTCGTTGTTGAGCAATTCCGGCGCAATCTTTCCGCGCGCAATCAACCGTCCGCCGGCGACAGTAATCAATGGCGTATCGTGTGACACCTGTGCCAGCCGCTCGGCGTAGTGCTGGTAATCAATTCCCAGGACCTCTACCGCCAGTGTTCCGACCTCTTGACCCCTCAATGGTTTGAGCGGGTCGAACCGAGTCACGATACTCCCGTCCATGAACGTTGCAAGCGCCTGTTTCAGGTAATCGTTGCCGCTTGGTCGTAGGGAGATGATGAGTTTGAGAGTTCCGCTTTCATGCCGTAGGGCGAGCTCGAGCAAACGATCCAAGTCATCGTAACGATGTGCATCATCTACGATGATCAATGTGTCCTCGCTCGGAATCTCGCGCTCGGTTCCAGGATGCCACTGAGCAACTCCAGGAGCCGTCCACAGCACCTTCCATGCATTCTGCCGGTGGGACCAGTCCCGCAGTAATTTGGTTTTGCCGATTCCGCCGCGGCCTGGCAGGACAGCGATCAGCTTGGACTGATCGATAAGAAACTGATCGAGACCCTCCTGAATCAGCCTTCTGCCCTGGAGCTGCTGTTCAAAATCGTAGAGCGCCTGTCCCCGATGCGGGACACGAAAGAACTCATCGTGGGAATAGAAGGTTTGACCCGCGGTGGCGAACTCTTCCGCCCTTTCCCGGACAATGGTTTGGATGGTGGTGCCTTGCTCCTCCACGCTGGATTCGAGTGTGGTGACCCTTCCCTCCAGTTGGTCGAGACGGTTCAGGAGACGCCGAACCGACTTGAGATCCTCTTCATCTCCCGAGACACGGGTCAGTTCCGTCCGCAGATTGTCCGTGTCGAGAACCTTCTGGCCTGGCTCGCTGAGCCGACTAAAAACGGCCGCGAACAGGCGATCAAAGATCCTCTCGGCCGCCTCGGCAGTGCCGTCGACCGTGGAGCGTTTCAGAACGGAAATGACCTCTTCTTTTGCCTGGCGATGATTGCCCTGCGCCGTTGTCCACTCAAAGGTTCGGATGACGTCAAGAAGCTCACTGGTGCCGGCTGCGTCGAGGACCGATTTCAGGCAGTTCCACGACCTCAACGGAAGCTTTGTAGGGCGGTCACAGCCCCGCAGGAACCCCCGGATTGCCACCAAGGCGATCTGAGTCTCTTTCGGACTTAAATGATCCTGCCTGATCTCTTCCCACGTCTGAATCCCCGAGACATTCGCTGTCCATCCCTGTTCCTTGCCCACAGGTAGAGTCGTTATGAACCGGAATCGGAGCTTCCAATCCGGATACGCCCGGCGGTGGTAGCAGAAGTTGGCAATAGACTCCAAAGCATCCCTGCTTTTGAGTGTGAGAGACCCACCTGAGAGATGCTGTTTGGGCTGCATGAACAATCGCTCAGGCTCGAACCCGGATTCGTCCGCCGCCTGGCGGACAAGGTCAATGTCTTCTCCCGCCTCCAGTTCGAGATACTCACCTTCCGACAGCTGCAGCCAATGGAGAATCGTCAAGTTCACCTGAAAGACAAAACCAGCGATCGTTGCATAGGCATCGTTGCCTGGTCTTGTCACAGTCTGTTCTCGATGAATCGTCATGCGTCATTCCACGGCGGCCGAAACCCTTTGCCAGATATCGAGCCTCTTTCCTTTCCGGAACCCAGCAGGGGAAACCCTAGGCAGCTGCCCTGAGGTCATATGTGTATCCATCCTCAGCATGATCCAATTGCATCTCAATGGGATTCACGTCAGATCCGATCTCGCTAAGGCGGCCAAGGACCTCCTCGTGACGTCCGAGTCGTTTCAGCTTCTGTACAAGAGTGGGATTGTGCACAAGAGCAAGAGTTCGGACCAGACGATCCGTTTGACGGCTGATCGCCATCGCGCCATTTTCTACTCTCGAAAGGTGAGAGCGATCGATCCCGAGCATCTTGGCAAACGAGATGCTTCCTTCCCCCAAGTACTTTCGAAGAAATCGGACTTCATCTCCGGCTAACTCGTATGGCTTGTCTACAAGTGCCACTGCAATCGTTCTCATCAAGTCATCGTGATTGGGGATTCTCGGGGATTCTCCTTTGCACCCCGAACAGACCACAACCTCAATGTCCTTGAGAAACACGTTGTTCAAGCCACTTTCGATAAAGCGATAGTCCTTGCGAACGACATTGGCTTTGCCGCCGCACTCCCGGCAGACTCGCTGCTTTGCTTTCATGGCATTTCCCTCTTCATCCGTGTTACTGGTTATCCAGCATGACCGTGATGACGAGCACCTCATCTCTTTCCAAGAACGTGATCACGACTTTCAAGTTCTTCTTTGCGTCCGGCGGTTTCCCCTCAACCTTATACCGCCACTCCTGAAAACGAACGTCCAGCTCCGCTTCGTCGTAGATGACGCCTTTCCGCAGGACATATTGAGCGTCGAGCGGGTCAATTCCACGATCCCGGCAACGCCGGGCGAAATGCGGGTGATATTCCACGATGCCGCTCTCCAGACACTTTCGCAGCAGCTTCAGTGCCTCGGATCTGCTGAGCCTGGGAACCATTCTATGTGATAATATATCACATAGCCGGGAAATTCGCAACGGCAGAACCGCCGGTCAAGCCCGGAGAAGCAGGTGTAACGTGGCACTGAGCCAGTCCAGGACCCAATGGGCCGAACGGCAGGCTGAGGAGTTGCTCTCGGCTCCGTTCATTTCTGAATTCGTGTTCCGCAGCCCGCAGATGATTGACGCGTCGCAGAAGGAAGTCGCGGATCTGCTTATCGTCCACAAAGGCAATGGTTTGCTCGTTTCCCAGAAGGCTCAGGAAGATCCCGAAAGCCGAAGCGACAGCAAGAATGAACTCTGGGTACTGAAGGCGGCGCGAAAGGGCGTCAGCCAGCTCCTCGGCGCCTTGCGCCCGTCCTCGAAGCCAATCTGGTGCGAGCATCCACGGCGCGGAAGGGTGGATTTTCCCGCCGGTCTTCCGCCGATCGCGCATGGACTGGTCACGGTGGAGACCCTTCGCCCAGTGGATCTGCAGCATGCGGCCGAAGATCTGCCCCTTTCCAAGGATGGCGTGGCCATCGCGTATTTCTCGTTAAGCGACTTTCTCAACGTGGCCTTGCAGCTCAGAACACTACCTGAACTGATGCGGTATCTCGATGCTCGAAGGGAGCTGCCGGAGGCTGCGCTACGGTCGGTGGGCGACGAACTCGCGCTCTTCGAGTTCTACCTGCTGCACGGCACACTGGCCGGCTGCCTCGGCCACAACCACGCCAGAGTGAGTGTCCAAGCCGCAGAATGCGAACTCAATGGAATTCTGGAGCGGTTCGAAGAGTACCGCCTTTGCAGCGGGCTGCTGGAGCACGTCGCCGATTCGCTGGCCACGCGTTCGGTGACCTGCCTGGATGGGTTGATGCCAAATCTGGCGGCCCATTTCGATCCACCGCATCAGAGACAGAACTACCTGCTCATGCAGGAAGTTCTAGCCGACCTTCCTCTCCTCGACCGTGCGGCGCTCGGCAAGCAGTTTGCCGACGTGACTGCGCGGCTGAAGGGGCGCACCGAAGGCTACTGCCAAGCTACCGCCCACCTCGATTCGAGGCCTGATTGGATCTTCGTCTTCGGCTCGTCGAGGGGATGGGCGCGAGATGGTATGCTGCGCTCCATCGAGCCGGTGATGCGCGGCGCTTTGGCGCACTACCGGAAGCAAAAGTGCATGGTTCTGATCGATCGGGACGGCGAAGGATACGAGGTGGCCATCACGCGGCCCGGAGAAGTCTTCATCCCGACGGCTGAGGATCTGCTGAATGGGCGAAAGCTCTTTGCCGGCCTGGCCATGAAATCGGTTCCGCTCGAAGGATTCTGATCAACAGGC
>PLST01000481.1 GCA_003164255.1 Acidobacteriaceae bacterium
ATGCCCATCAAAGCCAGAAATAGTCCGACGAACCCAACCGGAGTCGCAATTGCCGCCGCAAAACTGGGAAGGATAAAAGTGACTGACAGGCGAAGAAGCTCTTCCAGGGTGAACGAAGAGGTGATCAGGCCAGGATCGATGGACGCGACCACCGGGTTGATCGCAGCGATGAGTTGTTTCGGATCGGATTCAGTCCGTATCAGTATTGGGTAATCCGCGAGTCGGGCTTCCGGCATGCGCAGGTAGATAAGTTCAGAGTCGCTGCCGTCCAGCGACGCGCCATGTGTATCCCGGGCCACGCCAATCACCTCATAAACGGGCCCGTCGGGCATCAGGTCGCCTTTGCTGTGGTACTGCCGGTTTGTGTCTAATCTCAAGCTGCGGCCGATTGGGTTTTGCCCGGGCCAGAGCTGCTGAGCAGAAGATTCGCTGAGAACAATTTCGTTGGCAGACCGATCGGATTGTATTTGAAAGCTGTGGCCAGACAAGATCGGAATGCCAACCGCATCGAAATAGTTTTCCTCAACATAGGTGAATCCCAACGTCGCCCGCGTATTGTGCACCGAGGGTAACTGCCCATTCAGCGATACATCTGCTCGTCTGGCGAGCGAGACCGGCGCCAAGGCGCTGGTAACAGCGACAACTCCGGGCAAGGCGGCGACTCGGGAGCGAAGTTGGTGGATCAGGGCGTTCTTGTACTTAGCCGTGTACTGTTTCGCTTCAGGAAAACTCAGCGTGAGACTGACCAGGTGGTTCGTCTCGTATCCGGTATCTACCTTGAGCGCGCGAAGCGAACTGTGAATCAACATGCCGCCGGCGATCATCAGCGCCAGGGCGACGGCAACCTGGCCGGCGATGAACACATCGCGCAGGCGCCGGCTGCGACCTGAAGGAGTTCCCTGGTTGCCCTTGAGCTTTGCGGCAAACGCCGATCGTGAGCTCTCCAGCGCCGGTGCGAGCCCGAACAGCAAACTGGCAATCATGGAAACTGCGAAAACAAAAACAAAAGTTCCCATGTCGGGAGTCACGCGAAAAATCACAGTGCCATACTCGGCGGGAAAGGCATTCGCTGCCATGGCTGCAGCGCCCTTTGTCAGCAACCAGCTGGACATCAGTCCCACCGCGCCGGCCAACAGGCCCAGCAGAGCGCTCTCCGTCAGCAATTGCCTCACAATCCGCATCCGGCTCGCTCCCAGCGAGAGCCGCATGCACAGTTCACTTTGGCGCGACGTGGCGCGCGCCAATTGCAGGCTGGCAACATTGGCGCACGCAATCACCAGCACCATTCCCACCGCCAGCAGGATCAAAAGTACGGCGTACCGAACCTCGCTGAACTGCTTTCCTGAGAGTGGCACAGGAAACGGAGATCCCGGCCAAACCAGCGCCGTCGCGGGCGTGCCCCAATCCGTGTGCGGATCATGCAGCGCACTAAGGCGGTTGGCTAGCAGATTCACCTCTGCCTGAGCCTGGTCGATCCGGACGCCGGGAGCGAGGCGCCCAAACACGCGGCAGTAAGGAGCTTCGCGATCTCGCTCTGAATGATCGTCGGCATGGAGCAGCGGTTTAAGCGTGAGTGGCGCCCAGAAATCGGGAACCAGCAGCGTCGTGCCGGTAAAGTCCCGCGGCGTAATTCCGATGATCGTGAAGGCAACACCGTTCAGGCCGATGGTTCTTCCCAACACCGCTGGATCGCCGCCAAATCGCCTTTGCCAGTAGTTCTCACTGATTAAAACCGGCGGTGTCGCCGCCAGTTCCGCTGGAGTCATGGCGTCAAAGCCACGTCCGCGAATCGGAGCCACTCCCAGCACCGAAAAATAGTTTTCTGACACAACCATGGTCTCGGCAAACTCTTTGTTACTGGCGCCGGCCGGAAGCAGCCCCCATCCTCCTGTCGTCGCGCCGGCCGCCGCATCGCGATGGTTCACGGTATCGCCGGCACCGGAGACGGGCAGCAGATCGATGTTCATCGCATGGGCAATCACTCCGCTGAAGGAGTGAAGCTGATCCCGATAAGCCTCGTAGTCGGGATAGCTGAAAAAGGCTTCTATTGCGCCCGAGCGAGGGATGAGCGCTATGTTGACCATTCGCTTCGGATCGCGAGCATCGAGAGGTCGATCAAAGAATGCCTTGTAGGCGGTGAAGGCGGCCGTGTTGGCCCCAATTCCCAATGCCAGCGCCAGCACGGCCACAACGGTGAACCCGATATTGCGCCACACCATGCGCGCTCCGTAGCGCAAATCCTGCAACACCGTCTGCGGAAGGGTCATCAGGTCGATCTCGCTCACCCGCTCCCGCCAAACGCTCGGATTGCCGATACGCAGACGCGCTTCGCGGCGTGCCTCGGCCGGTGACATTCCCTCTTCCACATTCCTTTGCTCGCGCATCGACAGGTGAAAATCGAGCTCTTCATTCACGTCTTTGGCAAGCTTCTCTCTGCCAAAGAGAGCGCGCATCCTCGAAAACCACGCCATGGGCTGCCTCCTGGGCCTACGCTTGTTCAAAATCCAGCACCAGGGCGACCGCGCCGGTGATCTTCCGCCAGTTTTCTCGCTCGGCGGCTAATTGTCTCCGGCCCAACGCGGTGAGCCGGTAGAAGCGGGCACGGCGATTGTTTTCGCTCAGACCCCACTCGGCGGCGACCCATCCCTCCTGCTCCATGCGGTGGAGTGCAGGGTAAAGCGAGCCTTCTTCAACGCGCAGAACTTCGTTTGAAATATGTTGAATGTGCAGGGTGATGCCCCAACCGTGCATAGGCCCCCGATCGAGACTTTTCAGAACGAGAAGTGCAAGAGATCCCTGCAGGGTGTCGTTCTTTGCCTTTGCCATAAATGCTCTCCCATAGATATCTATAGAAGAATGCCACTTCTCGAGCGCACTGTCAATCGGGCCCGAACCACGGCCTGCATCGAAGGGGTCTTCAGCTCTCGCATGAATCGGCGCGCAGCAGCTGCGCGTCCCAGGATGACGAACATTTTCTCGGGAAGGCCGGATGGGAAGGATGGAAGGATGCAGGCGAAGTTCGAGAGAGCTGCTCTAGGTCGTGGCGACTTTCTTCGCAATGACCTCTTCATCCACGTCAGCCTGGATGATCTTGTTGTGCAGGCAATACAGGGCCAGTTCAAGCCGGTCGCTGACGCCCAGCTTGTCATAGATCTTGCGCAGATAGTTCTTGATCACCTGCTCAGTCGTTCCCAGTTGGAAAGCAATCTCCTTGTTGCGCTTTCCCTGGGTGATGCAGGTAATGATGGCCATCTCTTTGGGTGACAGGCGCGGTTGATTCCGCGGGCTCACCAGGGCCGCTGCCTGCGACCGGTAGGCCTCAATCACCCAATTCACTGATTGATTGTCGATCCAGGTCTCGCCGGCCGCGATTCTGCGCACGCAGCGCACCAGCAGATCGGGCGAAATCGAACGCGAGATTATCCCGCGCACGCCGCGCCGGTAGAGTTCCACTGTGTGGTTCTCGTCGGTGGCCACGGCCTGCACAATCAGTTTCACGTCGGGCGCAGCCCGCAGCAGCTCCGGTATCACGTTAGCGGTTCCCGCAAGCAGGCTTCCTTCAAGAAGAACGATATCGGTGGGATACCGTTCAATGGCGGAGCGCAGATTCTCAAGGGAATCGGCCTGGGCAACGACGCGGAGGTCATCTTCCAGGGCAAAGACCTTCCGGATTCCGACGCGATAAATCGCCTGGGAATCCGCAAGAATAATGCGGATCGCCCCTGGCTTAACCGGCGTATCTACAATTTCGCCCTCGGGAGGATCGTCCACGAAGTCCATAGTTGGCTGCCGCAACATTCACTGGTAATCTCGTTGCTCCGCGAAACGGTACTCATCAATCGTGGACGCAGCGAGGTACTGATGTTGGCTTAGAGAGCAGCGTACCACACGTCCCGTGCAATGAACCAGCACATCCTTCGGGGTTCCAAGCACCGGACCCGGCATCCGCAGCGAAAATCGGATATCCAGACCCACATCCAGCTCGCGATCCAGCGAAAACAACACGCCGCTCGCCGAAATATTGCGGGTCTGGCCTGCAAACTCGGTTTTTCCTGTCGACAGCGTCGCCGGGAGTGCCAGGGGGAAGCGGACAGCGCACCTGACTTCCTGGCGACCTTCGCCCCCCGCGGTTACCGCGGTGTGTACTGTTGAAGCAGATCTTGATGCTTTCATTCGTTACACCCGGACCCAATTGGTCCCAGTTCGAACTCTAGCGAACTTTCCCAGCGCAACCAACGGCACAATAGTTTCTAGAAAGGTAACTTACCCCTCCTGGAGCCTCGAAAACCTGCCCCCAAACGCTCAGCGAAGAGGTTCGGGCCATCTTCTCCGCATAAAGGATAACGTCTAATATCGTATTTTAATTCAATAGTTTACGAGAGATTATCAAAAACGATCCGCACGCTTTCTCAACGAAAATCGACCCTCCGAGTTCTGGCCTCATGAGTATCAGGAAGTGTATTCACTCATTAGATTCTCCATCGTCGTTTTCCCCCCGTTTGCCGTTGAAGAGCCCACGTTCTTCTGGTTTCCACCCACTTTGCCGCCATCACCTTCCCGCATCCTCCCCCTCCTCGAGGCAGGTGCCAAAAGTAATTCCGCCCGTCCAGCCAACCATCCCCGAGAGCCCAACCTGGCCTCGCTCTCATCCCGCTCTCACCTATTCTGATGACCTGACCAGGGAAGACAGCTCCCGCCTCCCCCCCCAGCCCACCCCAAGCCACCTCAGTCCGAGCCCGCTCTCGCCTCCACCAGCCAGCCCCCCCCAAGGGCCCACAAGGATCACCCACCCCATTCCCGTTCGACCCAAACCGCTCTTGAGCCCTTCAGCCGGCGCTTGCTTCACGTTCCAGCGCACGTGCGAGGCCGCCTGTCCAGCCGGAAAAATCGCTCAACGTCGCAAAGGACATTTCCCCATTGCAAAAAGCCGATCCGGATGGGAGAATCACACATAAGTTGTAGGCGGGGCGTTCATGCCGGAACCTTTTGCAGATATTTTTCTTGACTGCCGGGCCGAAACGCACCTCTGTAACAGGCAAACAGAAGGCGAATGCCTGCTCCTAGGGGCAAATAGAAAGCGAAAAACCTCCCCGAATCGCCTCAATATCAACAAGAAAACTGATTCTTAAAAAAAATTTTGCGCAATGTTACTTTTGGGGTAGCGAATATCCCACTTTCGGGTTACTCTTTGTATGCGTAGTTCTTTCTCCACCGAGGAGCGCAAGACCATGACCGATAAATCTATGTACATTCGCGGTGCGGTTCTAATCGCTGCCATTGCTGTAACGACAGTTGCGATGGCCAGCCCGCTCACCATTCCGCCCCTGCCTAAGACAAACGGCAGCGGCAATGTGATGTTGGCCGCAAGCCCGCTCACTATTCCGCCCCTGCCCAAGACAAA
>PLST01000617.1:0-275 GCA_003164255.1 Acidobacteriaceae bacterium
GGTCATTGACCAGTTGATAACTTCCTTGATTCTTGAGTGCGGCATAGAACTGGTTGTAGCCGCGGTCGGGAGTGTCACTGAAGGGGCTGGGAAAGAGGCCAGCATCGGCCCCGGCATTGGAGATAAAGATGCGGGAGGCGGACAGGATAGCCGGCGGGACGGGTGCCGCGGCCGGTGGTGCGGATTGCTGGGCTAGCGATGGGACGTTAGACAGCATGGCGGCGGAAAGCAGAGCGGCTCCAGAAAGAAGGGACAGGATCTTGCACATGGCGATA
>PLST01000617.1:354-4285 GCA_003164255.1 Acidobacteriaceae bacterium
AGAAACTAAGCCCTAAAGGATGAAAGATTTAGCGAAAATAGCTGAAAATACGCAATTTTTTGCACCGGAAATACTGATGTACATCTTGCCAATATTCCCGGCATGGGAGTGGCAAGTTGGTAAAATAGGCGAATGGTTATGAAACGGAACTTTCGCAAATTGAGTCTGAAGACTCCGCCAGGCAAGTGGTTAATGGCGGCAGCTTCGTCGTTTGCGCTTGCTGTGCTGGTTGTTACTTTTGTTGCCACACGGACAGTGCATGCGGATGCGCGACTTCCCCGTCCCGTTGCTACCACCATGACGGTCGCGTCTCCAGTAAGTCCCACGCCGGAATCGCTTGTGTCGCAGCAGGCCGCCCTCAGGGCGGAACAGACTGCGATCAAGAGGGGAGACAGGCTCCACGGCATTGCATCGTGGTACGGAGGGGTATTCAACGGGCGCAAGACGGCCAGCGGTGAGCGCTACGATATGTACGCGATGACCGCCTGCCACCCGACCCTTCCCTTTGGTTCTCTCGTACGGGTTGTCAACAAGGCGAATAGACATTCGGTAGTGGTGCGGATCATCGATCGTGGTGACCTGGTGGACGAGGGGCGTATTATCGACCTGTCCTACGGAGCCGCCGCAAAGCTGGCGATGACGAAAGCCGGATTGGCGAAGGTCGATCTGCAGGTGATTTCGCTGGGGGCGATTCATCACCGGAGGTAGGAATTCCAAGATTCCCCCAGAACCAAAACGGCCAGCCTTCGGGCTGGCCGTTGCTTTTGAGGCTGAAGGGAAAATTATTCGTTGGCCGGCGCGGAATAGGGCTTCTGCAGGTAGAGGCGCCCTTCGTTGACGCAGCCCTGGGTGTTGTCGTTGGTCTGCACAGCAAGCCGGTATTCATTCACGGCGCGATCGCGCTGGCCGGTGATGTCGAATATCTTGGCGATCTGGATGTGACCCCAGCACTCGGTCCAGCGGGGTTCATCGTCGCCGCGCAGTGCATCGCGGTAGGAGTTAACGCTGGCCTGGTAGTTGTGCTGGCTGAACAGGATCTCGCCAATGCGGTAGCTGGCGAGCGAGCTCTGGGGGTTTGCGTCGAGAGCCTTCTTGTATTCAGCGAGAGCGCCAGCCAGGTCGCCTTCGGCGACCAACTGCTGGCCCTTGAGGATGGCGATGCGCACCTGCAGGTCCGGTGTGGCCTTGAGCACCATATCGTCGGGGTCAACGCTGATGCGACGGGGGCGGCCAAAGGTATCCACGACGTACTGCGTATCAGTGCCGACGACTTCGATCTTCTGGTTTTCGGTCTTGCCGTCGGTTTCAACGCGCAGGTCGACGGGCATGCGGAAGAGGTCGAGGTCCTGCTGAACCTCGCCGATGGTCCTGAAGCCCTTGTTGTTGCCGAGGCGATAGACGGCGTACTTGTCAGTAAATGTGGGCGCGCCGGTACCGTCGATCCATTGGGCAAAGAAAGGGGTTAGCTGCTGCTGGCTCTGGGATTCGCTGACCTTGATGAAGTCCTGGGTGCGGATGGAGCTGTCGGTGTATTGGCTGAGCGCACCTTTAAGTGTGGCCAGAAAAGCCTTGTCGCCAAGTTCGCCGCGCAGCATATGGAAGACCATGGCGCCCTTTTCCAGGGTCATGGACTGGAATTCCGGCGAGAAAGGGGCGAGACGGCCGGCACTGGAGAGTGGAATGGTGTCGTAAGCGAGGGCGCCGGCGGCAATGTCGGACAGGGCGGCCTGCATTGCTCTTTTGCCGCTCTCCTCCTCGAGGTACATCAACTCGCCGTAGCGCGACATGCCGTTAGTGATCCAGGCATCGTTGAGGGTCTTGGGGCTGACTTCGGATCCCCACCACTGGTGTGCGATGGTGTTGGCAAGCAGCCGGACGCCGCTTTTGTCGCCGACGCGCGAGCCTTGAATGGCGGCAAGCTCGGGAGCCCAGGCGGCCGGTAAAGTATCGTCGGGAAGCTCAGTGACGACCAAGTGGCTGGTTTCAGGCCCACCGAAAGAGTCAGTGAAAAAGTCGAATTCCTTAGCGGCGGTCTGCGCCAGCTGGTTTGCTGACGCCTGGTGGCTGACGGAGAGATAGACTTTGACATTTCCCTCGCCGACCGAAACGGGGGCGACGAAGCGGCCGGCAATCACAGTGCCGGGGAAGCCTGGCTTATCCCATTTGAAATCGAATTGATCGCCGGGCTTGCCTGTAGCGAGAGTGACGGGGTGGGAAGCGCCCTCGCCGCCGCTGGCAAGTACCCGCATCCCTTGCGGGACGCGAATATGCATTTCGGCGGTGAAGCGATCGGTCATGAAGCCAGTGGTAGGAAACCAACGGGAAGCATAGAGAAGGTAGCTGATGGGCTCCTGGATGGCGGCCAGCTTAAGTCCTTCAATGGGGCCATCTTCAGAGCCGGTGACGGTTCCGTCGTACTCGAAGGTCCAGCGTACGGTCTGACCCTGAACAAAAGGCGAGCCGGGAGTGACGCGGAGAGCTCCGTCGGCGGTGCGTTCACCCTCAAGCAGTTTGCCGCTCTCATCGGTGATTTTGGTGACTTTGAGTGCAGGATGAAAGCCAAAGTTGACAACTTCAAGGTTCGCGGGCGCGGTAAAGCTGACCACGGCCTTGGCGGTTAGATGATGGGCCAGGGTATCGAGCTCGGCGTCGATGACATAGCCTGTGATGTTCAATCCCGGGCGTTCAGCCCTCTGCGCATCGAGAGGGGCGGCGAGGAGGAGCGCAGCTGCCAGAACTCCGAAGGCGCCGGCAACAAGGCGCCGGCTGAATCCACCCAAAAGGTTGTGCTTTTCCTTACGCATAGAGGTCATCCTAACTTTGCTCTTCATGGTCCATTCTCATCGAATCAGGGCTGCACAGCCAACTCGACCGCCGACGGGGAAACCGATCCAAGTTCTTCAAGGGTAACGGCCGCGACCCGGTCAATGGCTGCCTGGGTTCCGTTGCGGACCTGAGCGTGGGAAAGGCTCAGCCGGCCGCGGATCGTCCCCAGCTCCTTCATCATGGACTCGCGAGCAGCCCCGTCGGGTAGCAGAAGCTGGATCTGCTCCACAATATTTGACGCGGTGAAATCATTCTGGATGAGCTCGGGAACCAGGCGCTTGCCGGCGATAAGGTTGGCCATGGCGACATGGGGCACCTTGACCACGCGCCGCGCAATGGCATAGGTGAGGGCTGAAACCCGGTAGACCACGACAAAGGGATTGCCGATAAGGGCGGCTTCGACAGTCGCCGTTCCGCTGGCCACCACGGACGCGCGGGCATGGAACAACGCGTCGCGCGCGTCGTCTACCAGTCGAACAGTCAGTCCGTGGCCGAATTCCCTTACGATTTTGAGCACCTCGGCACGCTGCTGGGCGCTGAGCGTTGGCGCCAGGGGCACGATGAATTCCGACTCGCCGGGCCGCTGAGTCAGGATCCGCGCCGCATCGAGCATCGTCGGAAGATGATCGCGAATCTCCTTGGGACGGCTGCCGGGGAGAAGACCGATCCACGTGCTGGCGGGGTCGAGATGGTTGTCCATGGCGAACTGCTGACGGCTGATTGAAGGCAGCGGCAGTTCCGCAAGGGGATGGCCGACAAACTCCGCCTGCACACCGTTTTCGCGGTAAAAGGCCTCTTCAAACGGGAAGATGACCAGCATCTTGCTGACAAACTTCTGCACCAGTTTGATGCGGTGCTTCTTCCAGGCCCACAACTGCGGGCTGACAAAAAAGATGACGGGAACACCGAGGCGATGAAATTCCCGGGCGAGCCGGAAGTGAATCTCAGGGAAGTCAATGAGGACGGCGACCTGAGGACGGCGCGCGCGGATGGCTTTCTTGAGTTTGCGGAATTCGCCGTAGATACGGGGCAGATGGCGGACCACTTCCGTAAGGCCCATGACAGCCATATCCTCAGAGCGCACGATGCGATCCACACCGGCCGC
>PLST01000617.1:4297-6262 GCA_003164255.1 Acidobacteriaceae bacterium
GGGTGCATGGATTTGTCGCGCTGCACCCAATGATAGCGGCTTTTGCGGGCCGGGAGCGTTCAGCCGCGCCTTGCCCGCACCGATGCAGCCAGCTCCGCGAGCAGCGTGCGCGTCTCAGCCCAGTCGATGCAGCCGTCGGTAATGCTCTGGCCGTAGACAAGGGTCTTTCCCGCCTCGAGTGACTGCGCGCCGGCGACGAGGTTGCTCTCGATCATGACGCCCATAATGCGCTTGTCGCCGCCAGCAACCTGCGCAGCGACATCCTTGCAAACAATCGACTGACGCCGGTAATCCTTGTTCGAGTTGGCGTGGCTGAAGTCGATCATGATGCGGGGAGCGATCCCTGCCTTCTCCATTTTTTCAGCGGTGTCGGCCACGGACTCAGCTGTGTAGTTCACCGTCTTTCGGCCGCCGCGCAGGATGATGTGGCAGTCGGGATTTCCCGTTGTGACAAAGATGGCCGATTGCCCGTGCTTGGTGTGGCCGAGGAAGGTGTGGGAGTGCGCGGCCGAGAGAATCGCATCAATGGCAACCTGCACATCGCCTGAAGTGGCGTTTTTGAAGCCGACGGGGCAGCTCACTCCGGAAACGAGTTGACGATGCACCTGGCTCTCGGTCGTGCGCGCGCCGATGGCTCCCCAACTGACGAGGCCGGCAATGTACTGCGGCGAGATCATGTCGAGAAATTCTGTCCCGGTGGGGACGCCGTTTTCCGCCAGATCGATCAGCAGGTGGCGCGCCTGGCGCAAGCCGTCGTTGATCTTGTAGGACTGATCCAGATAGGGATCGTTGATGAGCCCCTTCCAGCCGATCGTGGTGCGCGGTTTCTCAAAGTAGACGCGCATCACGATGCGCAGATCGCGCGAATGCTCCGCAATGGCCTCCTTGAGCAGCGCGCCGTATTCGCGGGCTGCCTTTGTGTCGTGAATGGAGCAGGGACCCACGAGCACGAGCAGGCGGTCGTCAGCACCGCTGAGGATCTCGTTGATCTCGTTGCGGGTGGCGAAAATGGTTTCCGAGGCGGCTTCAGTAACAGGGAACTCTTCCTCGAGAAAGACGGGCGGAAGAACCACCTTTGTCCATTGAATGTGAATGTCTTCAGTTGTGCGAAACATGGCTTCTTTCCTGGCCCGCCGTGGTTCTTGCTGTTTCGATGGGTCTGGTCCGCTTGATGCCGGCGTGGCCCACTTCTGTATGCGGCTCCTTCTTAAAATCTATCAGTCCTGAATGCGGGACTGAGCGAGGGGACAGGGCGAGGGGACAGTGCGAGGGGACAGGGCGAGGGAACGGGGACTGCTGAATCTCTGTTGACTTGTTCCCTTCTTTTCCATTCCCTGTCCCCCGTTCCCTGCCTTACCATCGTCCCCATGGCCTGCTTCCTCTTCAAGTCCGAGCCCGATGTCTACTCCTTCGACGACTTTCTCCGCGACAAGGAAACCGTCTGGGACGGAGTCACCAACCCCACCGGCGTTAAGCATCTCCGCGAAATGAAAGCCGGAACAAAGTGGATCTTCTACCACACCGGCGATGAGCGCACAGCCGTCGGCACAGGAACCGTCACCAGCGTCGACCCCAGCGATCCGAAAGTCCCCGTGGTGCGCGTCAAGGTTGGCAAGCGTCTCAAGCACCCCAAGTCGCTCCCCGCCATCAAGGCAGAAAAAATCTTCGCCGGCTCGCCGCTCCTCGTTATCGGCCGCCTCTCCATCGTCCCCCTCTCCGCCGAGCAATGGGAGTGGTTCCTCGCCTAGAGTCCTGAGTTTGAAGTTCATATCAAAACAAGAACTGTCATCCTGAGCGAACGGGGCCCCAAACGTCTTTCAGTTTGGGGGTGGTGAGTCCCGCCGTGGCGGGGACCTGCGGGTCGGGTGCACAACTTTTGCGATGAACTTCTGCCCCGCCACACTAGAGAGCGCATCGTCGCACTGGCGAACCCAGCTAGGGCTCTTCTGACAAACTTTGCTGTAT
>PLST01000341.1:0-10390 GCA_003164255.1 Acidobacteriaceae bacterium
TTGCTCGGCGCTCCCATCGCGCTGTCAAACCCCACCGCGCTCACGCGGTACTCCATCGTCACGCCTGACGTCATGCCAAGCGCATCGTCGTAAAGCGGCTCGGGCGTCACGCTCGCATTCAATCGCGCCCACTGCTCTGCGTTGCCGGCCGCGCCCAGAACCCTTCGCTCCACAAAATACCCGGCCACCGGAAAATCCACGGCCTTCCACATCAGTCGCACCCGCGTCTCGCCCGCATCGGCCGCAAGCCCATCCACCTTTGGAATCGCCGCCGCGTTCTTCGCCTGTGCCTCCGCAGCGCTCGACGGAGTGCCCAGGTCCCCGCGCGAGTTCACGGCGCGCACGCGATAGTAATACGTCGTTCCACCCCGCACCGTGTCGTCCTCATACTGTGCGGTCCCTGGCGGCAACGCCTGCGTCTGCAAAGCCTCATACGGCCCATCCGCAAGAAACGCGCGCTCCACCAGGTATCCTGCCAGGTTTGGCTTCTGCGCCGCCGGCCAATTCACTGTCACCTTGCCCGCGTCGCCCGTCGCCGTCACCGGCTGCGGTGGTTCCAGCGCGTGATAGTCCGGGAAAAACATCTTGATCGTCGCTGGCGGGCTTCTCCGCCCAAACGCGTCCACTGAGTACAAGCGATACGTCAGCATCTCGTTGGCTGGCGCATTGGTGTCGAGCAGCAACGGAATCTTCGCGTCCCACTGCACGCCCGGCACAATCGGCCGCGCCGTCACCGCCGCTCCTGTCTGTCCGCCTCCATCGCGTTCCACCACGTAGGCAATGGCCGGCAGCTGCCGGTTCTCCGCCGGCGGCGCCCACATGAGCAGAACGCCGCGTTCGTCGCTCTTGCTCTGGACGCCGTCAGGCGCGGGCGCCAACGGCGTCGCCACGCTCGCATCCACCGCCGGGCTGGTCAACTGCACACTTGTCGCGCTTCCGCCCGCATTCAGTCCTTGTACCGTATACGTCCGTCTGCCCGCCGCCACGCCCGTCAGTGTCCATGCAATGCCCAGCGCCTTGGCATACGTCGGATCGGTCAGCGCGCGCAATCCAACAATGTTGAACAGTTGTTGCCGCTTCTTGCTGCCATCGTTCGTCGCCAGCACTGGAGGCAGTCGCCGGATCGCGTCCGCATCTTCAACTGACAACGCTCCGAGCGCCATCTCGTCGGCCATCGCAATCTTCGCTGCCAGCGTCTGTCCCGTCGAGTCCGTCAACTTCCATCCGCCTGCGGGCCACTGTGTAGCCGGCGGAAACCACAGCAGCGAAATCTGTCCCTTGCCGTCTGAAGCCGCAAACATCGCGCCATTCGCCTCTTGCGCCTGCGCGCCACCTTCGGCCGTCAACAGCACGCCCAGCACCAGCCACGCGATTTTCTTTGAAGCAGTCATCGTCGTCCTGTCACCCTACATATGCACTGAGAACGAAACCGATCCCAGTGGCCACGGCAGCCCAATACTCGCGCTCGCGTTCATCTCCACCGGCAGCGCCTCGGCATGGATCTGCGCCGAAACCCCCGCACTCACGCAAACGCTGTCCACGCATACGCCGGCAGAAACGCTCGCCGAAAAATCTCCTGAGATATGCGGCTGTGGCGTCACCGTCAGTCCAACATCCACATCGCCCCGCACATATGCTGATGCAACCGAATCGTCGCCCACATCCAGGTTGATGCCCTCTCCGCCGCCCAGCGAAAGCCCCGCATCTGAAAGCATCACGTACATGTTCGCCGTGGTGTACAGCAACTGCCCACTGATCCTGGGCCCCTGCTGCTTGCCGGCGTCAACATGCCACGGCCCGCTCGGTCCAAAATGCATATCCACCGCGGCATTGTTCGCGCTGTTGCCCATATCCACCTGCGCAACCCCGCCCAGCAGGTTCAGGTGTCCCCATAGGCGCGCGTCAAAGTTGCCGCCCGCATATTGCAGGTATCCCTGGAAATCCCCATTCCCGCTGTCGGCCATCTTCAGCAGCCACGCATGAAAGTCCAACCGTGCGCCAGAATCCTGCCCGCCCGCTTTGATGGATAAGTCGCCGTCCAACGTATAAGTAAACTGGTCCGGCATCCCCACGCGAATCCCCGCCATAAACAGGAAAGAGTTATCCATCGAAGGAACTGCGGACTTCAGCGAGCCTGTATCTTCAAACGCACTTATCGGGAAGTTATGACCTATTCCACCCTGCACGCGGTAAAGATTCATCACCGGCGGCACTGAGATAAGGGGTAATCCTGTCGGCCCAAGCAAGTAAGTCACGCGTGTCAGCCAGTAATCGTGTCCTCCCTGGTAACCAAGCCGGAACTCGCCAGTGATCGGCGGCCCTCCTAACTCCGAAAGATCTACGCTCCCTGATATCTCGTCCCCGCTCGTGCTCCCATCCCCCGAATAGACCGGATGAATCTTGGCATCGGAACTCGGCTGGCCGGCAGGGTAGGGAACATCGATCGTGAATGGCGCAAACGACGGCCCCGTCGCCGTGTAGTTATTCCCGCTGTTGTCCACCTGGTAGTTCACCTGCGCCGTCGCCGCCGCCATCACCTCCGACAGGTGCACGTTGGTATTGAACAGCGCGGCCAGAACCTGCGGCCCTGAGCTCGGCGCCGTCAGATGAACCGACGCCACGTCAACCGGCGTTTGGCCGAGCGTTGAGCTTCCGCCAAGCGAAATATCCTTGGTCGGATTCCCCTGCGCAAAATAGCCGCGCCCATCCATCCCGAAGTTGAACACCGTATCGAAAGCTGAAAACGTCTTGTTCTGTGCCGAGAACACAAAATGCGTGTTCGCCTGCACAACCCACCCAAGATTCTGCGCCTCGGTAAACACGAGGTTGCTCGCCGTAAAGCCGAAATTCCCATAACTCTTCGTCACGTTCGGGCTACTCAGCGGGAAGCTGATGTCGGCCTGCTGGCCACCGCCTGACTGCAGCGTCGCATTCCCCGTCAGGTCCGTATCGAGCCATGGAACGCGCACATCCATACCGGTGTACTGCGCCGTAAATGTTCCATTGAACGCCGTCGCGGTGATCGACTTGAAGCTCACCGTCCCCTTGCCCAGGCCCGCCGTGAACGGCCCGGTATTCAGCGCCCCGCACAGCCCTGCCCCCGTCACGCCCCAGTCGTTCACCACTGGCGAGAGCGACGAACTCGATACCAGGTTCATCGTGTACGGAGTGATCGCAAGGCTCGGGAAGCGCACGCCCACCCAATCCTTGCCGCTCAGCGGTCCGCAAAGCGTTCCCGCCGCGTCGCCATCATGATGACTCAAATCCAGCCGCACCGCATTCGACTGCATCGTAAAAGCGCTCCAGCCAATCAGCGTCTTCGGCAGCGTCAGCCCATCCTTCATCCAGTCGCCGTTCGCATGCAACTCCGCCTGTACGTTGCTCCACGTCACCGGCAGTTCGCCCGGCTGTCGCAGCGTATCGTCGCTCAGTTGCACGTTCAGCGTCGCCGTGAGCGCGCCTCCGGCTTGTCCATTCAGCCGTTGGATGGCCCCCGTCAGTCCCGGCACGCTCGCCGCCAGGGGGATATTGGGCGAAACATCAATGCTTCCCGTCTGCACATGCAGTCCGTCCGGCACGCTCCAGTTCTTAAGTTGTATCGGCACCGTCGGATATTGGTCATACCCTCCGCTTCCGGAGTTAGCCATGTGAATAATCAAGTTACCAGTTCCGCTGTAAGTGCTCCCAGTCTGAGTTACGTGGTTCTGCAACCCACTTATTTCAAATGCGCCACCGCTTTGCACCTGGAAAAGGAACTTACAAGGCTTCGTCGGATCAGAGGCAACGACCTCATACACCTTCGTATTTGAGGCTACATGCTGGTCCGGAAGCGAGTTACCCAATTGCGCAACGGCTTGCTTTAAGGCTCCATTTACATACTGCACAGCGCCTAGCCCTTGCACGCTGTGGTTCGAGCCCGATAAAAGTCCAATCTTCAAGGGCGGAAGATTGCTTCCTGCGGGTGGTGACAGTGTATTCAGGAGCGACTGCGCCTCGGCAAGATTCGGCCCCGTGGCCGGAGTCGCTCCTCCTCCACTCGGTTCATTCGCCGTGAGCCCCGAAGGCATCAGCGAACCGAGTGCCTTGGTTACTGATCCTGTAAGATTCGGCTTCGTCGGCTCGGGCAATACATCTGCTTCCACCATCACGTTGTGGTTGCCCAGCGTCTGCACCTGCAATCCGGGCGAATCAACTGGCGAACTCGTGGAAACAATAATCGGCGGCTCGGGAATCGGAATCTGGATCGCGATCCCGCCGAAATTGATCGTGGTAAATCCTTGTCGCGTCAGGTTCATGCGCTTGGTGGACGGGCCCAGCGAAAACGTCTGTTGCGATTGCACGCCATCCACAACCCACGTCACACGCACTGGGCCGTGGCCATAGTATTCGAGAGCCGTCGTCGCATCCACGCCATCGTCGCACGTACTGCAAATAGCCGTCGGCTGCAGCTGTCCTGGCCGCATTGGCTCAATGGTCATGTGCGCCGGTACATTTGCTTTGTTCCCGTTTGCCTGCTGTTCAATAGGCGCGCGCAACGCCGGTGCTGCCGCAGTCGCATTCGATTTTCCGTCTTGCACGTCGACGCCAACGTGATTCATCACCGGAGTCTTGAACTTCGAGATGTCGTAAGCTCCGAAATCCGGATCGTCAATGCCCTTCAAGTGCAGCGGGCCGTCCGCCACCAGGTCTTCGAGCACGGTAATGTTCAATGGCTGGCAATACAGCATGTACGCATCGCTGGCCGCCTGTTGCGCCGGAGAACTTCCGCTTCCCGGCGACATCATCTGCTTGAAGTTCGACTGCACGCTTGCCATCGTCAGCCCGGTCTTCGTCACCGCGCCCTGCGCAGTCATTTTCGTCAGCAGCGCCGCCTGCAGAAACGGAGTCGTCGGTCCGTCCACGCTCGACGAAATCGCCTGTTCGCTCACGTGCTGCAAGTCGTCGTTTGAAATCTGGTAAACGCGCACCGTAAAGCTGCCGGTGGATTGATACGCGTGTTGAAGTGGGCTCGTGTTGTTTGTAGGCAGCGCCAATTGCTGGCTAGGATCCCAGTTCGTCACATTCTGGGCGGCCGGGGGCGCTGCCAGTGGCACCACCGTTCCATCTCCCCAGTCCACAAACACGTTGCTGAAGTCGACCTGCGTTACATCCTTCACCAGGCATTGATTGCCGCACGTCGAACCCGGCGGCACAGCCGTCTGTGGCGTGTAATCCGGTTGATAGGGCGACCGCGAAAGATCGATCGTGCCGCCCAGCGACCATTTGTCTCCCGCGTAGCTGTTCGGATCATTGCTCGTCTTCGACAGGTTCTGCACCTGCAGATTTCCCGTCGTGATGCCCGTGCCGTTGCACGCCAGGCCGTTCGGCGCAAGAGGTGCCATCAGCGGCCAACGGTCTGAGATCTCCACCTGCACATCCACAGTCCCGCCCTGCGCGTTTTGCTGCGCATTCGCATTTTGCAGGGCATTCGCGTTCTGCGTTTGAGACACGCTTATCTGCTTTACCTGTGGCTGTGTCGTCACGCCGCTCTTGTTGTACGTGTGGAATCCCGCCACTTCCCACTGCAGATCGCCCTGGCTGAGTTTGCCGCTCAACTGGTCTCCACCGGCAGGCGGCGGTGCGCCGCTTCCCGCTCCGCCGTTCGACGGAGAAGTAATATGGCCACCAATCCCAATCACGCCCGCACTGCCGAACACCATCCTTCGCGTTGGCTCAAGCACCGTCTTCAAGAATGCCGGGTCGGGCCGGAAATACGTGGGCACCACGTTGATGAATCCGCCCGGCGCGCCCAGCGCCAGCGTCTTCTTGCCGGGTATCGTTTGCGTTGCCAGCAGCGTCTTCCCGTCCTTGGCGTACACCCGCAGCACAAAATAGTCCGCCAGTCCAGGATTCTTCTCGTGCCACTTGAAGACTGAGTTGTCGTCGAGTAGCGGCACCGCGTACGTCACGTATTGGTCGCTCTGCGATGCGGCGCCCAGCGGCGCATCCAGCCCGATCACGCCCATCGTAAATTTCTGCAGCGTGATCGGCACAATCTTCAGCACCGTTGGCGGTCCTGACGGCTTCACGGCCATTACGTTCAACATGCCCTTGCCAACGAGCACCTGCGTCGCATTCTGGTTGGCCTTAGTTTCAACCGACGCCAGTCCCGGCGGTTGCAGAGTGATATCGCGTCCGCCTGGCAATGCGTTGGGCAGCGCGTTCACGCTCACATGCATCTCAGTGCTGTCCACGTAGCGCGCAGGCCCATTTGCAAACACCGCCGCCGGAACACCCGCGCCAATCGTGAACGTTACCTGCGTCCCGGGTACAAAGCCTGTCCCCTCCAGCGTCAGATCAACATTCTGGCTGCCCGCTGCAATCTGGTTGGGAATCACGCGCAGAATCTGCATCGGCGTCATATGGGCGATAGTCGCGCTCGATGTCACAGTAAAAGTATTGGCCGCCGTCAGCCGGGTTTGTCCGCCAACGGCCAACACCACGGCGCGCGCTCCCAGCGGCGCATTCGGCGCAATCATCACCTGCGCCTGGATCTGGTTGCCGTTCGTCACCGTGGCCGATTGCAGAGTGATCCCCGCGCTCGGCGTGAATTGCAGCGTGGCCGGAGATGTAAAGTTCGCGCCCGCCAGCGTCAACGCAACAGTCGTCCCCTGCGTCCCCTGTACCGGCGTAAATCCGCGCAGCGCCGGTTGCGCATTCGGTGCAGTCCCGCAGGCCGTGGGCGAAAGCATGCCCGGCGGGCAATTGTTGTTCGCAGCCGCAGTAATCGTGAACGGCGTTGAAATCTTCAGGTCGTGGTCTGCGTCGACCAGCATCACAGTTCGGCTGCCCGGCTGGGCATTCGCCGCAATCTGAATTTGCGCCGTCATCTGCATCGGCGACGCCACGTTCACTCCGCTCACCGTGATTCCCTGCGAGGGCGTAAAAACCACGTTGAACGACCGCGCCACAAAATTCGCGCCGTTGAAGGTCATCGTCACGGTCGAACCAGCCGCGGCCTGTGTTGGTGTGTACGACGTAAACGAGGGCGGAACTCCGGGCTGCGCCTGCACCACGGGCCTTGGTGTCTCGCGCTTGTTCTGCTGCGCCGACAGGCCGGTTGCGCTCAGGACGCAAAGCGCCCACGCCACTCCGCTCAGGCAACCCGCGCCTGCGAAGAGAGAATGCGTCCCATCGCTCACTCGCCTCATCGTCTAGTTCTCAGAACGTATGCTTCTGGTTCCACGTCAGGGTCCACAGCACCAGCAGCTGGGTCGTGTCCAGATCAACGTTCGTCACGCTGTTGTGGTTCTGGTTGTAACTACCCTGTGCCGAAAGCGTACTGAACTTCAAATGCCCCGGCATCGTCCACGAGAGTTGTCCGCCGTACTGGCCCGTAAATGTGTTCGTCGTTGCTGTACCGCCCGTCAGCACCGTCATCGACTGCGTCAGCGTCACCAGCGGAGAAACCTGCACTCCCGGCCGCTTCCACGTGAATGCCGGCTGCACATTGATCGTGTAATTGCGCGAGTCGCCCACCGTCGCTCCGGCCGCCGCCACCCAGTTCACATTGCCCTGCGTGTTCAGCTGGAAGAAGCTCTTGCCCGCCAGGCTTGCGCCGCCGTTGATGCTCGACGTAATCGTGTCCGCGCTCGTCATGTAGTTGTTCCTGCTCCAGTCGCGCGTCCCTCCCGCCGTCAGTGAAACTGTGCCGATGGTGTGCGTCAGGTTGATACCGCCGTAAAGATCGCGAAGGCTCTGCGCGCCGGTCACCGACGGCGGCATGCCCACCAACGCGGCGGGAATCGTGCCCGTTCCCGTATACGACTGGCGCGCCTCCAACGAGAGATTGGTCTTCACGCCCAGTCCCTTGCTCCACGTCTCGTCAAAGCTGTTCATCTCGAGCTCCGCGCTCGTCGTCGGATGCACATTGTTGTCGAGCAGCGTATAGGTCATTCCCAGGGTCCCCGCGCGCGTCTTGTCCGTGATCGATGCATCCACACCGCGAACATTCGGCTGGCTCGACTGCGTAAGGCTTGGATTGGCCGGCGTGCCGAAGTTCCCGCTCACATCACGATAGTCGCCGCTCACATTGGCCTTGCCCGCCTGGCCCGCAATCGCACTTCGCCACGCGCGGCCGAATTGTCGCTTTGAAGTCGGATCGCTCAGGTTCGCGTTCAAGTAGCTGATCGCGTATTCCGAGGTCCACAACCAGTTCTTGCCCAGGTGCAACTTCAACAGCGCGCCGGTTGCATCGCCCGCCGACACCGGTGCAACCGGATTAGGCAGAATAATCGGATTGCCCATCGAATCGTAGCCAACCGTTGTCGGCGCCCCGGTGTCTTTCGCGTTCAGCCACATGCCGCGCAGCTCCGCCCACTTGGGCAGAGGCGCCTGGTAGCTCGCTCCCTCAATCTGTTGATGGAAGTTGATTCCCGAACCACCGCCAAGTGCGGTGTCGTCTGTATTCACAAATCCCCCCAGCGTCCCGGCCGGTGTCTTCAGCATCAACTCCGCACCCTGCCGCGGCGTCGCCGCTGTCACATACTGCGCATCGGTATAGAGTGAAGGGCTCACCGTGCCGAAGCGGAAGTTCATGCCCCACCCTCCCTGCTTCTTTCCGGCCTGCAGCACATAGTCGCTGAACTGCGCGTGGCTGGTGCGCATCTGCGGCGGATTCAACGTTGAATTGAGCGTCCCGCTTCCGTTCGCCTCCAGGTGCCAACCGTTCTTTTCATACGTCACATGCTCGGCCGCTGACACCGTGTTCGTGTCAGGTGGATTCGATCCGGAAACCCACTGCGTATTCACGCCGATCTGGCCATCGAGCGACGGCCGCGGGCCTTTCTTTGTCTCCGCGCTCTGCGCAGATGCCGCAGCTTTGGGCGGTGTATTCACTGCACCCTGATTGGTCGCCCCGCCTTGAGTAGTAGCTCCCGCCTGGCTCTTTGCTCCGGCCGCTCCCGCCGTCTGCCCTTGCTGCGCCGCTGCAATCGTTGCCGGCGTAGGCATCGTGCCCGCCACCTGCGCAGGCGGAGCCTCGGCATCGGTTCCCGGCTGCAGTGCCGGCGTTGAGGGTTGTTGCGCAGCCGGCGTGTTACTCGCAACTTGAGGAGCATTCACCGTAAATTTCCACGTCGTCGCATCGCTGCCCACGCTCAGATTCACCGTGTGGTCGCCGCCCGTCAGCGCCAACGGCGGCGTAAACGTCACCTTCTGTTCCGTCACCTGCGCCAGCGTGGTAATGTCCACGTCGTCCACCATCAGGCTTACGTCTGCGGGATTCACCGGCGTCGAGAAATTCACAGTGATCTGCGGCTGCAACTGAATCGTTGTGCTGTTCGGCGCTGGTGTCTCGCTGCCGATCTCGCTCGTCAAGTCCGGCGGGCCCGGCATCAGCAGCGCCAGCCCGACAGGCTCTTTCAGCGACGCCAGCAGAATCGTCTTCTGCGTCTTCACTCCTGATTGCGGGCCCGGCCCCGGTTGCGCAATAAAATTCTGAACAGGTCCCGCAAACAGTAACTGCCCCGTCGCTGAAATCGCGTCAACCTGCCAGTAGTAGGTCATCCCCATCAGCAGTTTGTTCTCCACGGCACGCAGGTCGAGCTTCGCGTCCTTCGTCATGTATTGCCGCACAATCTGCGTGCCCGCAAAGTCGTGGCTGATGGTTACGAAATAGAATTCGCTCTGCGCTCCCGGCATCCACTGCAGCTGCATGTGGCCTTGCGGCGTGCGTCCAGGCCGTGGTTGCATCAGGCCCAATTCGTCTTCTCCCACACGCGTAATCGCTCGCAATGGCAGAGCCTTGCGTGCCACCCCGTTTGAGTCAATGGCACGCACCGTCCAGTAAAGTTGCCCCACCGGCAATTCCTTCCAAACTTCCGCCGGCACATCCCAGCGATTGTCCTCGACGTCAAACCACCTACCGATCGTGCTCAAATACGGCTGGTCGGTAAAGCCCACTTCGTACTTCTCCGCCCCCGGCACCGGAGCCCACTTGAGCGATGGCGGATTCGCGACCGTAAACGCGCTTCCATACGCGGGCCACAACAACTGTTCCAGCCGCCAGTCTCCCGGATTCACAACCACCGTAATCGGCACGCTCGCCAGTTGGTTCGGCTCCACCATCCGCAACTGCAGTCTGTGCCGGCCCAGCAGCGACGTCGGCAGCGACTGGTGCGTCGTGATCGTGGTGCTCGTCCCGCCCACGAGCGATGCCGAGAATTGTTCCACCACATTGCCATCCCACACCCACTGGCCGATCACGGTGCCCGTTCCTGAACCGGCCAGGATCGCGTCCGCATACAACTCCTGGTTGCGCATCACCACCGTTCCGCTGCGTGGATGCATCAGGCTCAGGTTCACCACGCTCAGCGGCGCGCCCAGCGAACTTGCAACTGCAACGCGCACC
>PLST01000341.1:10401-14302 GCA_003164255.1 Acidobacteriaceae bacterium
CGCTCGCCACCTGCACGTCCGAGGCCTGCACCGTGCCTGTCGACTGGCTCAGTGCCGCGAGCGGTGGCGAAATCACTACCGTCGCACCCGGCCTGAAGTTCGATCCCACCAGCGTCATCTGCACCTGGCTCGCGCCGCGCACGTCCAGCCCCGGCGTTGCGCTCGTCAACACCGGCGCAGCTCCAGGCTTGGCCACCGTCAGCGTCACGGTGTTCGATTGCAATGGAGCAGGACCACTGTTGATCACCACCACGGCCAATTGCGCAGGAGCCGCTACCAGGTTGGCCGGCACCGTCACCTGAAGCAGCGCCGCGGTCTCCGAGAAGGGCGTAAGCACCGTCCCGCCCACGCTCACCGTCGAAGCTGCGTTGTAATTGGTTCCCGTCACTTGCAACGTAAATGCCGCGCTGCCCGCGGCCACCGTTGAAGGACTGATCGAAGTGATCGTCGGATTCTGCGCCATCGCCATAGGACCGGCCACGCTCAACGTCAGCAGCAGCGCCGCTCGGCGCCAACCAGGCGCGTGTGAGGTCGGGCGTTTCGGCCAGTCTTGCTCGCACGTCATTCGCAGCCAACGAGTCATATCCCGGTCACCGCCCTCCAGAATCTTTCCTCACCGTGCAATCCGGCCCGCATCCGTCCTGCGACTTAAAAGGCCGAACGCCCGAACGCCCGCGGCAAAGCGCAGAACCAAGGCAAAAGAACTACAAGGCAAGCGGAACCCCGTCTGCTCAAGAGCTTCGGATCCGGAGGATGCGGCCACTGGCCGTTCCTCTTTCAACCACCAAAGCAGGCGAAAGATCACTCACATTTCATCGGGATAGGGAAGGTCGCACTATTTGAAAATGCGCTTTTTTGAGAACTACCCGCCTGCAGGCAAGAAAAGTCAGGGTCCGGGGGAAAGTCGATCCCTGCAGTCGCGGGTGCAACCGTTCTGGAATAATTACATGAACTTGCGGCCGCTGTCATCAAAAACATGCAAAGCGGCCGTCCGTTATTTCGCCGTCATTTCGCCCATCATTTGCTCTTTATTTAGCCGCCGCGTTCAGCTTGTCCAGAACGCGCTTCAAATCGTCCAGCTTCTGCCCGGCCTCGGCCAGCTTGCCCTCCGAGGTCAGCCGCTGATAGTCACTGAAGTCCCGGCCTGCCTCGGAAATCAAGGAGCCTTGGCTTTCTACCTTCGGTGCACCGGCCGCCGTCGTCATTGCCGCCTGCGGCGCCTCCGCCGCACTCAATGTCGAGCCCTCGTTTCCAAACAGCGAAGCCAGCGCTCCTTCAAAGTTCGGCGCGTAGGCCAACCGGTCCTGCAACGCCAGCACCACCAGCCGCAGTTCTGGCATCGGGCTGCGTTGCGCCTGCAGATAAATCGGCTCCGCATACAACAGCGCCTTGCCGCACGGAATCACCAGCAGGCTGCCGCGCCGCACATGCGAGCCCTGCTGGTTCCACAACGTCAACTGTCCTGAGAGCTGCGCGTTCTGGTCGATGCGCGCCTCAATCTGTTGCGGCCCGTCCACCAGCCGCGTCTTCGGAAAGTCGTACACCACGGCGGTTCCGTAATGTTCGCCGTCGCTGCGCGCCGCAATCCAACCAATCATGTTGTTGCGGTTGGCCGGCGTAAAAGGCAATATCTCCACAAACTCCAGTCCGCTCTCGCCGGGCAGATTCATCAGCACAAAGTTCGGTTCCATCGCCTCCGTGGTCTGTTCTCCCTGGTCGCCCATTCCCGCCTGCGTCGCCACCGTCCACAAATCCTCGCGGTTGTAAAACACTTCCGGATTGGTCATGTGGTAAAGCCCATAAGCCTCGGCCTGCAGGCTCAGCATCAGCTCTGGATAGCGCACATGCTTGCGCTGCCACGAGGGCATCTCCGCCGCGTCTTTGAATAACCCCGGAAAAATCTTGCGCCACGCTGCGATAATCGGGTCCTGGTTGTCGAATACGTAGAACGTCGTGGTTCCGTCGTAGGCATCCACCACCACCTTCACGCTGTTGCGCAGGTAGTTGATCTCCTGCCCGTCCAGGGTATACGTCGCGGAATATGGATAGCTGTCCGACGAAGTGAATCCGTCCATCATCCACGAAAGCCGTCCGTCGTCGCCCACCACAATGTAGGGATCCTGGTCGAAGCTCAAAAACGGCGCCAGCGCCGCCACGCGATCGCGAATATTGCGCCGCATCAGCAGCCGGCTGTCCGCCGTCACATCGTCGCTGAAAGGCAGCTTCGCCAGATCGCCCCGGTCGAATGCCAGCACAATCCGCCGCAGGAATCCGCCCACCACGATTCCGCCGTCGCCCTTGTACGACGTCAGGTTGTTCGTCTGTCCTTCGGGATAGTTGAACTCCTGCTGGCCGGTCTTCACGTAGACGTCGGTGTTCGTCATCTCGCCAAAGTAAATCTCCGGCCGCGTCACGTTGATGCCGGGCACTGTGCTCTGCACCGGCATGTTTGAGAGCAGTAGCGTCGGCAGCCCCTCCGGCGTAAACCCGTTCACCGGGTTCATCGTGATGCCGTAGCCGTGCGTGTAAATCAGCTTGTCGTTGATCCAGTTCCGGCTGCTCTCCGGCAGCTTGTCCACATTCAGCTCGCGCACCCCCAGCATCACCTCGCGCAACGAGCCGCCAATCTGGTAACGGTCGATGTCGATGTCAGGAAAATCGTAGTACGTCCTGATCTCCTGCACCTGGCGCAGCGTGTCCTTCAGTGCCTGCACGTCCCACAAGCGAATATTCTGCAACGTTGCCTGGTTGTTCGCCGGATCGGCGGCGCCGGGCGTCGTCTCCGCCGGAAATTCGTGCTGCGCAAACTTGTCGAGCGCGTAGGCCTGGCGCGTCATCTCAATGTTGTCGGCAATATATGGCCGCTCGCGATCAAGCTGATTTGGTTTCACCAGGAACGTGGTCACATACCAGCCCGCCAGCCCCACGATCACGTAACAGATCGCCGCGGGAGCCACCGCCGCAGCCAGCCAGCGCCCGCGCAGATTCACGACCGCCGTCGCAATCGCAATCGCCGCGCCAATCACCAGAGCCGCGCACACAAACAACAAGCCGTTGATCGTCACATGCGCATCCGTGTAGGTCACGCCGCTGAAGATTGTGTGCGGTTCAAACATCATCGCGAAGCGGTCCACATACACACGCGCCGCCAGCACAAGCAGCAGGAATCCACCCGTCGCCGAAAGGCCCCGCCACGGCAGCGGAACCACCGAGCTCAGCCGTCCACCCAGCGCCCTCGCTCCGCCGCTGATCAGCATGAACACCCCGGCAATCACGCAGGAAATGATGGCCAGCGTCATCAGCCAGCCCACCAGCGCCTGCCACGCGGGCAGCGTGAACAGGTAGAAATCGAGCGGCCTGCCAAAAATCGGATCACCCGCGCCGCCTGTCCTCGGCGCATACCACCACAGCGCCAGCGACGGCCACTGGGCAGCCATCGCCGCGCCGGTCACCACCGCTATCAGCAGCGATCCCACAATCGCCACCACCCGCAACACCGTCGCCACAGGCAGATCCACGGATTGCCCTGCCAGAATCACCGTGTGCGTCGTCGGCAGGTCGTCACGATGTGCGCGCTTCAGCGCTGTAAAAACTCCCAGCAACACCGCAAACGTGGCCGCCGCAAAGCCCGCGAACACACCCCACTCCAACCCGCGCGTCTTCCAGAAAACCTCGCCGTAGCCCAGCGAGCGGAACCACAGCAGGTCAACCCAATACGAGATTGCCGTACGGCTCGCCAGCACCAGGACCACAAGCACTGCGATCAGAAAAAAGAATTTGAAGTTGCGCGGCTTTCTGGGCTGCGAATGCAACGGCCAATCTATCGTTTCGGGCAATTTCTCCACCCCACTGTGCGGGTCGCGTCACGCAACTCCGCCTCATCTACTCTAGTCTTCCCGGC
>PLST01000394.1 GCA_003164255.1 Acidobacteriaceae bacterium
GCCCAGTACCGCAAGATGAAGGAACGGGAAGCTCAGCTTGCCAAGAGCTCCCGCGTTTCGCTCGAAGGTCTTGCCGAACAGATTCGTACTGCCGGCGTCAAGGACCTGCCGCTGATCATCAAGGGCGACGTTACGGGATCGGTTGAAGTGCTGGCCGACTCACTCACCAGGATGTCCACCGAGAAGGTGCGCATCAAGGTCATCCACTCCGGTGTCGGATCCATCACTGAAAGCGACGTGCTGCTGGCCACCGCATCCAACACCATCATCATTGGCTTCAACGTGCGCCCCGAGCGCAAGGCCGCTGAACTGGCGCAACAGGAAGGCATCGAGATCCGCCTGCACTCCATCATCTACGAGTTGCAGGATGAAATCCGCCTGGCCATGATGGGTCTGCTTGATCCCACGTTCAAGGAGAACTACGTTGGCCGTGCTGAAGTCCTCAACATCTTCCGCATTCCCAAGGTGGGCACCATCGCAGGCTGCCGCGTTCAGGACGGAGTCATCCGCCGTGACGCTGAGGTCAAGGTGATGCGCGGAGACGAGCAGGTCTTCAAGGGAAAGATCAACTCGCTCAAGCGCTTCAAGGACGATGCCCGCGAAGTCTCCAACGGCATGGAGTGCGGTATTGGCCTGGCCGGCTTCAGCGACCTCAAGGAAGGCGACCTGATCGAAGCCTTCTCCACGGAAAAGCTCGCAGCCGACCTGGGAGCCCTCACCTCCACAAAGGCGTAACCCGCCCGCATCGATCTGCAACTGAATTGAACCGGCCCGCTGCTCTCACTGAGAGGCGGGCCGATTTTTTTGAGGTTCACCCACCCACATCCAAATCTACCTGCCGTGACTTGCGCGCCTTTCCACCCGTCACAGCCGGGGGTTACACTGGACGCCTCTTCCAATCAAGGGAAACATGCGATGTTGAGTTTTCTTCGTCGCCGCTTCGACGAACTGGCGACTATTGTCTTTCTGCTGCTGGCGCTCGTCCTCACCATCCTGCACCCTCCCGTCTACGCCACGGCGGGTGGTCTCACCTTGGCGCGATGGGTTCTTTGGGGCGCCGGCATCCTGCTGGTGGCTCTTCTGATCGGGGTACGGTTCAACACACGCATTCGCCCCGTGCTCGACATCGTGCTCCAAATCGGCCCAATGGTCGTTGCCGTCGTGGGCTACGTGAGCCTCAGGCTCTTCAACGCCGGCTCAATCACAAACTGGCTCGGCATCTCATCCAAAGACCCGTGGATGATGGCGGCCGACATCGCACTCTTTGGCAAAACTCCCTACGTCTGGTTCGGCCTGTGGGGGTTCACCAACACTTCGTTCCTGCTGGCAATCTCCTGGTTCTACGGACTCTATCCCTTCTTGCCGGTCGCTGCGCTCGCCTGGTTCTGGTTCAAGGGAGACCGTTGTCAATTTCGCCTCATCCGCCGAACGGTTCTCATTTCACTCTATTGCGGATACTGGTGCTACATCCTCATTCCCGTCGCCGGCCCGCTCAGCCTCATGCCCAATGCAGCGCCCAGCTACATCGAGTCCACGGCCGGCTACGCATTCCTCGCCGGCAATTTTCGTTACCCGTTTGACTGCTTCCCTAGCCTGCATACCGCCAACCCCTGGTTGCTGGTCTGGCTGTGCCGTGGTGGCAAGCTCCCGCTCTGGCTAATGACCGCTACCATCTTCGCCTGCTGTGCCATTACCCTCTCCACCCTTGTCCTCGGGCTCCATTACGGCATCGACGATCTCGCAGGATTGGTGTGGATATTTCCCATCTCGCTCATTGCTCGCAGCACGCTTCCTCGCGAAACCGCCAGCTGAGCGTCTCCGCCGCCTCTCCATATTCGTTGGCCTGGGCGCTGATCCGGATGCGCTGGCCTGGCACGCAGCTTCCCATTATCCTTGAATCATCGGGCGCTTCCCTATTCCCCACCCGATCAAATCAGGAGGGTCGCCATGCCTCTTGCAAGCGGAATCACCAGCATCCGCGGAAAACACTCCGTGGATGAAACCATAGGCAAGCTCAAAGCAATGCTCGACTCCAAAGGCGTAAAGATCTTCGCCATCGTCGATCACAGTGGAGAAGCCGCAAACATAGGTATGCAGATGCCGCCGACCCGACTGATCATCTTTGGCAATCCGAAGGCAGGCACGCCCATCATGCAGGCCGCTCCCTCGGCCGCCATCGATCTCCCCCTCAAGATTCTTGTTGCCGAAGATGCGAACGGCGACACGTGGATCTCGTGGAACAGTCTCGACTATCTGCAGACTCGCCACAACATCCCCGCGGAACTGATGCAGAATCTGGCAGTCGTTGAAGCGCTGGCGGCAAATGCAGCTGAATAACTCTCGAACCCACCATCGTCTGGCGCCCGTGCAATTTACCCGCATCCCGCCCTCACCGCTCAGTCCGCGTCAAAGTCGGTGTAACATCAAGGGCGGTATAATTCGTGCGGCTCGCAAGGGAACGGGATTGAGCCTGCGAGCGACATCAAAGGGGGCAAGCTTGAATCATCTTCGCAATGCTGCAACGAGCCATCGGCCCGGATTCACAACAACGATGCGAGGCGCGATGCTCTGCTTCGCCCTCGCCGTCCTTGCACTTTCGGCCGCGGCCCAGACCATCAATCTGTTTCCTGCCGACGCCCAGTCGCAGTGGACCCGGATAGCCATTCCGCCCTCAAAGCCCGTCAGCGACATTCCGCAATGGCACATCGACGCTGCCACGCGCACCATCCTCTGCGATGGAAACGGCGGTCACGATTGGCTGCGCTTCAACAAGGAACTCGGCAACTTCACCTTCCATCTCAAGTGGCGCTTTACCCCGGTCACCACTGGCAAGGCGAACTACAACAGCGGTGTCTTCTTCAGGAACGACGCCGACGGCAACATCTGGCACCAGGCGCAGACGACCCAGGATGGCGGCTACATTTTTGGCCTCACGCCCGTTGACGGAAAGCCAACGTCCTTCAACCTGCAAAAAGACATGAAGGAAAACCGCATAAAACCACCCGGGCAATGGAATGTCTACGACATCCGCTGCGTCGCAGACACCTGCACGCTTGCCGTGAATGGCGAGATTGTGAACACTACGAAGGTTGGCCTTCAGAAGGGCTATATCGGGCTGGAATCGGAAGGCTATCAGATCACGTTCAAGGACTTCAAAGTCCGTGAGCTGCCCTGACCGTGCAGTTTGTCAGGCTGCCCTTTTTGGGCGCCCGCGAGTATGCGGTTAAAGTGCAGTCCGATTCCTGCACGGAGATGCGCCAGCTCACACCGGATATCGTTCCAGCGCCAGCGCCGCCCGTGCCACAGTCCTGCTCTGCCTGACAGCGTCGCCGGGGGTAAACCGCGCCAGGCGGCGCAGAATCGCCAGTTGAGTTCGGAGCATGTCTCCTTCGCCGCAGGCAGCAAGCACACGCCGTGTTGCCTGCTCGGCCAGTGCCATCGACTCGTCTGCAAGCAGCCCAGTCATAGCTGCGGCTGTCTCCGCCTGCGGCTTACCCGCCTCGAGCAGCTTGAGCGCCCGAAGCAACCCCGACTCCAGCGCAAATACCTGCATGATCATGTCGCTCAGGTCGGCCATCACTTCCTGTTCATCCTGCAAGGCTGTCATAAACCGCTGGCTTGCCACGCCCGCCGCAAACAACGCCATCTTCTTCACGGCGGCCAGCACTGCTGTCTCGCGACCCAGTGGCTGCTCCTCGTCTGCGCCGGAGTCGAAGCTCGGCGGTTCCATCACTTCGCCCATCAGCTTCTTGATGGCCGCCATCAGCGGCAGTTGGCCGGCCATGGCCCGCTTCATCAGCCACCCGGTAATAATCAGGCGGTTGATCTCGTTCGTTCCCTCAAAAATGCGATTGATGCGCGCATCCCGGTAAGTCCGCTCAGCCGGATACTCCTCCACGTAGCCATACCCGCCCATGGTCGCCACCAATTCATCGGCAACCAGCGAGAGCATCTCCGACCCGTAGACCTTCAGAATCGAACACTCCACCGCGTACTCTTCAATGCGCCGCTGCACTTCACGCGGCGTGTGCGGCTGCTCGCCTTTTTCCTGCTTCAGGCCCGCTTCGATCATGCCTGCCGTCCGGTAGGCCATGCTTTCGGCGGCATACAAGCGCGTGGCAGAGGAGGAAATCTTGCGCTGAATTAACCCGAACTCCGAAATCGTCTTTCCAAACGCGCGGCGCTCTTTGGCGTATTTGATCATGCGCGTAAGCGCATAGCGGGCTCCGCCGATGCATGCGACTCCCAGCTTGAACCGGCCCACGTTGAGCACGTTAAACGCGATGTGGTGGCCCTT
>PLST01000289.1:0-2601 GCA_003164255.1 Acidobacteriaceae bacterium
TCAAGATCTTCCATCTGCCCGACGACAAAGTGCGCGTGGTGCAGACCGAGACCGGCGGAGCATTCGGCGGCAAGGAGGATTATCCTTCCACGCTCGCGTCTCACGCGGCCCTGCTGGCAATGAAGAGCGGGCACCCGGTCAAGATGGTCTACGACCGCATGGAAGATCTTGCCGCAACCACCAAGCGCCATCCATCGCGCACGCGCCATCGCACCGCGCTCGACAAGGATGGAAAGTTGCTGGCCATGGAGATTGACCTGGCCACCGACGGCGGCGCGTACGCGACTCTGTCCTCCACCGTGCTGTCACGCGCCACTCTGCATGCGCCCGGCCCGTACTCCTGCCCGAACGTGCGTATTCGTTCGAGCGCATGGGCCACCAACTCCGTGCCGTATGGAGCCTTTCGCGGCTTTGGAGCTCCCCAGGCAATTTTTGCCATGGAGCGGCATATGGATGAAATCGCCACCGCGCTGAGTATTGATCCGGTGGAACTGCGGCGCAGAAACTTTCTCCACGAAGGCAATACGACAGCGACGGAGCAGCTGATGCGCGAGCCGATCATGATGGATCAGTTGCTCGATCGCATTCTTCGCGAGAGCGACTATTACGCGCGGCGCGCTCGATTCGCGATCGAGAATCCAGCGAATTCAATCAAGCGCGGAATCGGCATCGCGGCTTTCTATCATGGCTCAGGCTTTACTGGCTCTGGCGAGCGCATTTTGAATTCGCTGGCGGGCGTGGATGTGACGGTTGAAGGGAAAGTGCGCGTGCTGGTGTCGAACACCGAGTTTGGCCAGGGAACGAACACCGTGCTCACGCAGGTTGCCGCGGAAGCCATCGGCATCGACTACGACGACATCGTCATGGCTGCGTCCGATACCGGGCTGGTGCCCAATAGCGGCCCCACCGTCGCATCGCGAACGGTGATGGTAGTGGGCAGGCTGATTGAACGCGCGGGCTTGCAACTTGTAACCATGTTGCGCGAGCATGCCGGGCTTGGTGAGCGCTACACACCCGATGAGTTTTTTGCCGCTTGCGGACGCTATCGCGCCCAAAGGGGCGAGGTGGTTTCGCTGGTCCGCTATGAGGCGCCGCCGGGAATCTTCTGGGACGATCAGAAGTATCGCGGCGAAGCGTATCCCTCGTATGCATGGTCCATCCACATGGCGCAGGTAGCCGTGGATATGGTTACCTTCTCTGCCGAGGTGGAAGAGTTCTGGGCGGTGCAGGAGGTGGGCAGGGTTCTGAATCCAGTGCTGGCTACCGGACAGATTGAAGGCGGCATTGCTCAGGGGATCGGCTACGCGCTCTACGAAAAGGTGGTTTTGCAAAATGGGCACATGGCCAACAACCAGATGACGAACTACATTATTCCTACGGCTGAAGATGTTCCTCCGATTCACGTGTTCTTTGAAGAGATTCCGTTCCGCTACGGCGGATACGGCGCAAAAGGAATTGGCGAGTTGCCGCACGACGGGCCTGCTCCGGCAATCGTGAACGCAATCAAAGACGCAACGGGCGTGAGCTTTCACGCGATTCCNNGTGCAGGCGCCGCCACTCAAGCGCCTGCTTGATGTGCTTCGCGAAGACCTGCACCTGACGGGAACCAAAGAAGGATGCGGCGAAGGCGAATGCGGATCGTGCTCCGTGCGCATGAACGGCGAGTTGGTCAACAGCTGCCTGGTGCCTGTGCTGCAGGCCGAGGGAGCCGAGGTTCAGACGGTTGAAGGGCTGGCCAACAACGGAACACTGCACCGTTTGCAGCAGGCGTTTCTCGATTGCGGCGGCGCACAATGCGGCATCTGCACACCAGGTATGCTGATGGCGGCCGCGCAACTGATTGAACGCACGCCGCACCCGACCATGGCCGAAATCCGCGAAGGGCTTGCGGGGAACCTCTGCCGATGTACGGGATTCATGCGCATCTTTGAGTCTGTGCTGGCCGCGGCCTCGCAACCTGAGAACCAGGCGCAAGAAAAGGCCGGCGATGCGCGGTAATGCCCAGGCTCATGAGATGGTGGCGCCGGGCAGCCTTGCCGCGGTGCTCGATCTGATCGCGTCAGCTCCCGGAGAGTGGACGCCGATCGCTGGCGGCACTGAACTGATGGTTGCCTTTGCCTCGGGCCGGCTGAGCGCACACAAGCTGGTGAGCTTGTGGGGCGTGCCCGAGCTGCGATTTATCGAGACAACACCTGAGGGCATCGCCATCGGAGCAGGAACAACGTTTCTTGATTTGAGGGCACATGCCGGCGTGACGGCGGATCTTCCTCTGCTTGCCCGGTCGGCAAGCTGGATTGGTTCGGTGGCGAACCAGAGCCGCGCAACCGTGGGCGGAAACCTCGTGAACGGATCGCCCGCGGCAGACTCCTCGCCTGCGCTGCTTGTGTACGACGCCGAGATCGAGATGATTTCGCAACGCGGCAGGCGGAGGATTCCGTATGCCGAGTTCCACACTGGCTACAAGCGCAACCTGCTCGCCGCGGATGAATTGCTCTACGCAATTCATCTGCCCCGGCGCTTTGCCCATCACCGGCAGTATCTGCGCAAGGTGGGCACGCGCCGCGCCATGGCGATCTCAAAGGTTGCAATGGCGGCAACCGC
>PLST01000289.1:2668-4240 GCA_003164255.1 Acidobacteriaceae bacterium
CCGAGATGAATGAGATTCTTGCAGCGTGGAACAAGGCGGACGAGACCACGGCTCTTGAAGCTATGATCGCCTGTTGCGGAGCGCGGCGCTGGGCATCGGCCATGGTCGCCTTGCGCCCCATTTCATCCGTGCTGGAGCTGAGTGAAGCGGCAGACCGCGTATGGAGCACCATGCAAGAGCCCGACTGGATGGAAGCCTTCGCCTGCCATCCCCGCATCGGCGAACGCAAGGCCGCGCACGCGGCGGCAAAATCTGTCGCNNNNGGCAAGAGCGCGGAAGAGATGCTTGCCATTCTCAAGCGGCGGTTGAACCGCGATCGCGCAACCGAGTTGAAAGAAGCCGCCGAACAACAACGCCAGATTACGCAGATCCGTTTAGGAAAGTGGTTGGTGGAATGAGCGCAATTACCACGCATGTACTGGATGCCGTCTTGGGCAGGCCGGCTGTGGGCATCTCCGTTCGCCTTGAAAAACGCGAGAGCGGCGGATGGTCCGCGGTTGCAAGCGGCGTAACCGATGCCGATGGGCGCTGCCGCGGCCTGGCGCAGGATGCGGTGCAAGGCACCTACCGGCTCACCTTTGAAACGGGTGACTACCTGGAGGGCATCGGCCGCACGAGCATCTATCCTGAGATCGCAATCACCTTCGATTGCAACGGCAGGGAGCATTATCATCTGCCGGTGCTGTTGAGCGACAACAGCTATACAACGTATCGAGGAAGCTAAGAACGGGGGAAGCTGACACATGGCCACGCTGGGAAAGAATCGCTATGGAAAATCGCGGGTGCGCCTGTCGCGGATCACGCGCGAGGGCGACCGCCATATCTTCAACGAGTGGAAGGTGAAGGTACTGCTCGAAGGAGACTTCGAGACAAGTTTCACGCAAGCTGACAACAGCAAGGTGCTGCCCACCGACACCATGAAGAACACGGTCTACTATGTTGCGCGCGGCTCAAAGGCGGCAACCATCGAAGAGTATGCGATGGAACTCGGCGACTATCTGCTGACCAACAATGCGCAGGTGTCTGGAGTTTCAATCGAGGTTGAGGAGCGCGCGTGGGAGCGCCTGGTGGTGGAGGTCGCCGCGGAGCCAACAACCTTCAAGCTTGGCGGGCCTGAGGTGCAAACGGTGCGCGCGGTGCGCGACAAAGGCCGCGAGTGGTCAATCCAGTCGGGCGTTGATGGGCTGACGATCCTGAAAACAACCAAATCGGAATTTACCGGCTACATCAAGGACAAATTGACCACACTCAAGCCCGCGACCGACAGGATTTTCGGCACCAGCGCCACCGTCACGTGGGACTACACATCGGCTAAAACGGATTTTGCGCAGGCGCGCGCCACAATTCTTGCCGCGTTGCTGCGGGAGTTCGCAGGCCACCATAGCCTGAGCGTGCAGCACACGCTGTTCGACATGGGTAAGGCGGCGCTTGCAGCTGCCCCGGAGATTGCGCGGATCAAGCTCACCATGCCCAACCTCCATCACCTGCTCGCGGACCTGAGTCCCTTCGGCCTGGACAATCCCAATCACATCTTTGTTCCCATCGACGAGCCGCACGGATATATTGAAGCAA
>PLST01000089.1 GCA_003164255.1 Acidobacteriaceae bacterium
GAGATCCGACACAGACACTTGACGGCGCCGTATCTGAGGTTTGCCAGGCGCGATCCGCGCCATATCCGTGGTCTCATTGATCATTTCGCCCAACCTGTCCGTCTCTTCCTCCACAACGGCAAGGAACTCGTCTTCCTCAAGGTCGTGAATATATTCGGTACGTTCGGTAGTTATGGAGCTCTTGATGGATGTGAGAGGGGTGAGAAAATCGTGCGCGAGCGCAGCGATAAGGGGACTGCGAAGCTGCTCATTGCGGCGAGCCACTTCAAGTCTCCCAAGAGCGCTCTGTTGGCCGGCATGCTCGATTGCGGTTGCGACCAGATTCGCAATCGCTTGCACGGCAGGTTCAGATAATGAAGGGCCGATTGCGCCGAGACTGCCCAGCATTCTCCCTCCAAGCGCGACCGGGACAACAATCGCCTCNNATGGCAACGGAGCGCAACATATCCTGCTCGATCCTCTGATCTTCAATTCCCGCAAAAAAGATCTCAGAAGTCTGCCTGTCACAGAAAGCAACTGCAAAGAAGCCCGACTGCTTTCTGACACTGGCCGCGACCTGGGGCCCGAGCTGGCTCGTGTTATCGATCAGCATCAACGACAGGCTGAGCTGGTAGAGGCGCTCTACTTCGATTCTGCGAGCCTGAGCTTCCGCTGCGCGGTTCCGAGCACTCGCTGAAAGTTTGCTCGCGGTGATTGCTGTCACCATAAAGACGAACAGCGCTACCCAGTTTTGCGGATCTGCAATAGTTAGGGTCAGGAGCGGCGGAAGAAAGTAAAAGTTGAGACAGAGCATCGCCGCCACGGACGTCACAAACGACTCGGTCAGACCCCATCTGGCCGCCACGATGAGGACAGCGAGCACGTATGCGAAGCCCACAATCAGGGCATTGACATTCAGAACAGAGAAAGCAATCCAGGTGATTGTCCCGACAAGCACAAGGCAGACGAGGACCCGGAGAATGTGAATACCAACCTGCTGAACGGATATGGACTTCGAGAGGTTCATGTTGTGCGACGCTTCGAAGATGATTTTAGCTCCGAGACATCCGGTGGCCCGTCAACCAAGAGATAGTCTGCTCTGGAAGTCATTATTCCTGATTCTGCCTGCAAACATATGTAGATTACGCCATGCCATCTTGCGCGACCGGATAGGCGGAGCCCGCTATAGATTGGATTGGCGGAGCAGGATCTGGAAATCATTTTCACAAACGTTGAAAAGAGTGCACTCGGGCTGTTTTGTCGATCGGGCGGGTTTAGCGGTCGCTGAGTACAAACCGGCCGTTGGCCGTTGAGATGCGACGTCCTTTAAAGCAACTTCTCCCGCGGTTGCCGCTGGGAAGCTCCAGAGCCAACTTCGTTCAACTGCAGGGCGATGGTCCAACCACGCCGGGGAGGCATATTCGCGCATAGCCCAGTTCTCCAACGCTAGCGACGAAGACTTGTCGCCGGGGCCCCTGGCCATGCTGCGGCGCGCTGGATTTGGGAATCGGGGCCGAGGCGATTCAGTGGCCGGCCCGCAGGCCCTCATAGGCGCCTCAGCGCGCCCATGCATGGTGCTCAAGTCTTGTTCAGCAGTTTGAGAGCATCGGTAGGGAGTGGAAATTACCGTTTTGCTGATAGTAAGCTCCGCGTTCGCCTGGGTCCTCTTCCGGGTCAAAGAGCATGAGGTTCGTTCCGTTCTACACTGAATCTCCAGCTTCCGTCGGCAGTTCTCTCCCCCAGCACAGTGAGACTGCCACCATCTGCGCCGACGTTCAAAATGATTTCCTGGAGTCATCGGGGATAGAACGAATCACGTTTGGTGCCGATAGGTCAGGCATGGATCCGTTCTGGCTGATCAACGAGGCGTCGCTTGGGGGTGTTCGGGAAGCTCAACCTCGGACGGCCGCTCCACAGCCGAGTGGGTCGGAAACTGGCGCGCCGTTTCTGGCACAGATTGAGCAGGTTCTGGGCGTGGAAACGGAGCCCGATGCGGAGTTCTTTATTGACAGCTGGACCGTGGGCGTTGCCGCCGCGTCGGAGAGCTTTCTGCGCCGACAGGAATTGAAGAGCCGCGAACACCAAATACCTAAGTGGGACAGTTTCTCCTCCTTCACGCCATGGTTTGTCCCCAACGCAGAGGCTCCGGCTGATGCAGCATGGCAACTTGGCGAGCAGCGTTTGATGGCGGATCTGTTGTGGGTTGGCGACGAGGATGAGGTTGACCGGCAGGCGGCGAATGAGGTGATGGTTGGTCCGTTGACACTTGAGTCCGCTCGCCGGCTGCTAGGTGTTGCGGCGACGAGTACGCGGGAGCAGATCAGGGTTGCCTATCGGAAGATGGCGAGCCGGTATCATCCGGATCGGCTGGCGCGGGGCGCTCCTCGCGAGCAGAAGCTGGCCAGCGATCACATGGCTTCGATTAACGAAGCGTACCAACTGTTGTGCACGGACCTGGCTGGGCGACGGAAAGGCCCCTGCATCATGTGAGAAACCAGGAGACTGCGACCTTTGTCGGCACCCTTGCCATACTCAACACGTGGATTGCACTGACAGCGTTTTCGCCGCTGTTCGACCCGCATCCCTTGAAACAATGGGAGCGTCGAGGAGAATGAGCGCACACTCCTCCCTGGCCGCTGCTGGCTGTTAACCGCNNACCGCCTACCCGGACGTAACGTCATCTGAATCACGTCACGGAAGTATCGACGACCATCCACGAGTCATCGCGTGGTGGCTCAATCTGAAATGCCGAGTGCAATCACTTCTACGGGTGTCTTCGGCCGCATGTGGGACAATGCGATATGCCACTACGGACCTACCTAGTCAGCGTGGGCCTTAGTGCTGGACTTACGCTGCTGTGCGCTTTGCCGTTTGTATTGGTTGCGCTTTGGCGCTCCCGCATACGGCGGTGGGGACTGGTCCTATTTGTCGGATCCTTGGTCATCCTTGGGAATGCGATCGCAGAACTCCCCCGGGTGAACGGGTTCCAGCACCTGCATTGGGGTTGGCAAGCTGCGATCCTAACAACGGCTTTGACATTGCTAGTGGTGTGTTTGGCTCCTGGGGTCTCCTTTGCATCCATCGGAGTCACATCGAGGCTGCAGCCGGGCTGGTTGAAGCCGGCAATCCCCGCGCTCTTAATCGCTGCAGCGGTTCCTGCTGTTTTCTTCATCCTTGGCGCTCGCGTCAGGCTGACTGGTGAAGGGTGGGCTTACCTGCTGGTGATGCCAGGTCTTGCTGAAGAACTTCTCTTCCGTGGGCTCTATCAGTCCTTGTTGAACAGCGCTTTAGGCCGATGCTGGCGGTTCGGCGGGGCCCAGTTCGGGTGGGGGCTACTGATCACGTCCGTTCTGTTCGCTGGGGCCAATGGCCTTGTTGCCGTCGATGATCAGCTGCATGTGCGGATTGTTCTTCCAGCTGCCATCGCTCCGTTCATGCTCAGTCTGGTTTCTGGATGGGTCCGCGAACGCACGAACAGCGTCTGGCCGTCGGTATTTGGTCACAACCTAAGCAACATCGTGATTCCTGTTGCCACTCTTGTCTCACGGTCCATCCACTAATTCGCAACAAGCCCGTCGTTGCACCGGCCGCGCGTCCGTTACTGGGAATGCGAGGTCACATCCACGTGGCCGAGGGTCGGCCAACCGGAGATGTGGGCCGCCTTGGCGAATTGTGCCTGGATCACCGTCTATGCGGAAATTACTACTTGAACAACATCCGCCGCGAGGTGCTGTCAAAGAAGAAACTCCCGGGTGGCCGACCATCTTACCGTAACCCGCAAGAAGGGATCGATAGAACTTCTCAATGAGCGAAAAAGCCTCTTGCCTGAAGTGCTGCAGCCCGCAGCCGATACTACAGCGGGTCGAGTAGCGGAATAGAGGCAAGCATCGCACCGAACGGCAGAAGATCCCGGCTGCGCGATGACCGCCCAAGCAGCCGAGGGGCACTCGCGGCGATCGGAATAGGCAATCTGAGAATTCGACGGTGGGCCAAAAGCAATTCCTTGACACTCCCAGACCGGCAGATGATAATCAACCAGCTTCCCAGGCCTTCCTCTTAGGCAGGCTCGATCCTTCCCTGACGTTCTTTCCATATTCAAGGCTTCATAATCAAACCGCTCGTGAAGGAGAAACAATGATGAAACGTCTCTGCGTAAGCGTTTGCGCTGTGGTGTGTTTCTTTGCCCTGAATCGGACGTGCTTAGCACAGTCGAATCCCTGGAACGGCTCATGGAAACTCGATCCGTCCTCGCTCAAATATGAGGGTGCAACTTTTTCCGTGGCTACCGACGCAGACGGTTTCACCGTTACGCGCGGAGGCCAGGCGCAACCAAAGGTTGTGTGCGACGGAACGGAGCAGAAGTCGACTGACGGCACGACATTGACTTGCACCAAGTCGGCTGATGGATATGTAATTGCCGCGAGCAAGGATGGCAAGCCGACGCGGAAAACGACAATTTCGATCTCAGACGATGGCAGAACGCGAACCAGTAAATCTGAAATCTTCCCAGCGGACGGGGAGCCGTTCACAATGACGGCGATTTCGGAGCGGGTTTCGGGCGGACCGGGAATGGCCGGCGAATGGAGAGAGGTCAAGTTTTCCTCGTCTCAAGACAGCGGGATTCTCTCCATCGCAGTCAACGGCGACACTGTGGACTTCAAGGAGACGGACAGCCCGAAGCCGATGACCTGCAAGCTCGATGGTACCGAAACGAAGTTTCCCGGCGGAGGATCGATGTCGGTGAAGCTTGCCGATCCCCATACGCTGAAAGTGACCTACAAAGACGACGACGGGAAGGTGCGACGTGAGAACACGTTTGTGCTTGGCGAGGACGGCACGACGATCACGGAGACAGACGTTACCCGGCCCCCGTCACCCTCAACAATGTCGGTGGTCCTTCACAAGATTTAGGGCCGGTTCCGGTCGGATGACCGCCCGCTCGTCAATAACAAGTTGAGCAACAGCCGCGCATAGTTTTGGCCCTGGCGGTGCCTTGTCACTGAGGAGGTCAATGATCCACTTGTCTGTAAAGTCGGCTTATCGGACAAGTGCCCTTGCGATCAACTTCTCAGCAAGGGTTTCTGAAAAAAGCAATTCGAAATTGATGGGAAACTGCCTTCGGTTTTGCTGTTTATGAACTTGGCCAAGGATCAGTATTGAAATGTCGGCCAGAGTCAACTCAAGCCCATGCCCGGGAAAAAACGTTTCTCAGACACCGACCACTGAGAATTGAATCCTCTCAGATGCCGGAATCGCCCCGAAATGCACCGAGGCGTTGCTTCCCGTATCCTTTTCGGGTACAATTGACCCCATAATGGGTACAGCTAGCACACTCTCGAGCACGCTGTTTGGGCGCACGCGCGGTGCGGTGTTGGCCGTTCTGTTTGGGCATGTTGGCGAGTCCTACTACTTAAGACAACTTGCCCGGATGACGGGGATTACACTGGGGCCCGTGCAGCGGGAGTTGCGCCAGTTGGTCGACGCCGGTCTGGTGACAAAAAAGGTTCTGGGAACCCAGACCCTCTTCAGC
>PLST01000052.1 GCA_003164255.1 Acidobacteriaceae bacterium
AACCCGGCTGCACAACCAATCTGATGAAATTCCTCGAAACTCTTGCAGCTCGTCCCCTGTCGTTGTTGCTCGTTGCCGTGATTGTCCTTTCCGTCGGAGTCACAGCTCTCTGCGTCGGATTCGCAATCCACATTGCTGGCCCCGTCTCTATTCATATCCCTCATGTAGAAATCCCCGGGGTTGAAATCCACACCGGCAGCGCTCCAGCCATCACCGAACCAAGCATAAAGAAGTGGGGAGCCGCCGCCGCCGAATCGTTGCGCCGAACTCGGCGGAGGGCCAAGTCGGAGGCTCCAGTACCCAGTAGACCAACACCCTTTAGGGCCTCGGGCCAGGCTGGCGCGATTAGAGCACTGGCCTTCTAGTGGCAGGTACTCTATGCTGCTGTCCTGCATGAAGAACTGGGAGTCGTTTGTATTAGGCTCCTAGTGGCGTGGATACATGTCGGCAACTAGCTGAAACCTGGAAGCCGCTAATGCGGCGGGACCTCTTCCTGGCACTGCCCGCCGCATCGAGGGAACTACTTCTTCTGGTTGCGGAGGTACTCCGAAAGAGAATTACTGCCAGTACGATCCAACAGTGTGTTCAGAATGAGGGGAACTGATGAAAAGCATGATCGGACAGATCGAGCTAATCGCTGCAGAGCAAGAACTTGCCGGCGAGATTGTTTTTGACGTACTTACCACGCGCTTGGAATACGAGCAGGGAATAAAAAACGGCGAATTGGCCGCTTGCATCATGGAGAGCCTGATGAATCGCAAGGCCATACCGGAGAGTCGATGGCTCTATTTTACGGATGCCGATTACAACCCGGGCAAGTCGAAGGCCTCCAGAGCCGATCTCTTCCTCCGCAATGCCAGGACAGTCGAGCAAATGCACCGGCACCCTCATTTCCTTCCTTACCTCAGATATTTCGTGTACGGAGCGGATTTGCCCATAGCTCTCAAAGAAGCGTTCCTCGAGAAGGCCCAGGATCATTGGGTTCGGCCCAGCGAGCTGGCAGAAGCAGCTCGCAGCCTGGTCCGCAGTTTTAACCTTCCCCGCCATCCCCAAAACTACCGGCTCAACGATGCGTTCTATCAGCTCGCTCTTGATTGCGGTTGTGAGGAGGGGGTTGCACGGGCTGTTCGAGAGGCAGTCATGAAGGTGAAGTAGCAAATCGCGGCCTGTTCAGTTTCCGTTGCAGTCAAAGGAGTGGCATTCAAAGGGACGAGGCAGAGAAGAGAGTATCCAGGGGAGGAGTCCCCTCATTCGCCTCCAATGCCTTCAAATCAGTCATGATCGTTACATGCCCAACGACAATTCCTACCTTGCGTAACATCTTCTGCAGCATACGCAATGAAGGGACTACGCCTAACTCCTGAATCACTTTTCGGATCTCAAGTCGGCGCAGCAGCCGTTGCGTCGCACGCTTTCCGCTTTCTCGCCATCCTGGAAGAGCGAGTCCACCGCCGAAGCGAGCCGCGGCCGGAAATTTCTTCCGGAGAGCATCGGATATTCTCAGCGCCTCATCCGGAGTAACGTCCAACTCGTTCGCCATCCATTGATAACTCATTTTCCGAACACATACTCTATAGGCACTCTTAACCGCACTGAGACACTCGCGGTTTGGTAAAGGGGGAGAGCATGTCCTGCCGAAATCGGAAACCTCGGTAACTGCGCCATTTGGAGACCGCCCATTCCATTTGAGGCACGCCGCCAGGATGAAAGCGGCATTGTTGCGCACGCCTTCAGAGATTCCGCCGTTTCGCAGCATTCTTATGAGTTGAAAAGCCTCTAATTTGTTCTTATTCGCGGCGTCGAATCCGGCTCGCCGAGCCGGGCATTTACCTCCGGAATCCCGGGGCTGCTTTTCCGATGTGGTTGACACGGGGGCGCTGATCCCTAATTCATCAGCGAGCTGACCAAGTGTGTAACTCACTACCTTTTGGGAGAACTTATCCTGCCACTCCCAAAGAACCACTTCTTCGACGTCACTGCGAAAGGATCCTGGAACTCGAATGTACCGCGCAGCGTCGATTGCGGCAGGATCCGCTCCCACTTCCGAAAGGAGCTGCCCTATTTTCTGATTGATTTTTCGATGGAGTTGCAGGTGATTTGTTCGATTGTCATCGTAGGCGCCCAGATGGGCTTGCGAACTATCTCGCTCGTCATGCAATAGCCAGAGCAGCCATAGTCCACGGCCGCTCTCTACAACGGCCGAGAATGCCGGCAGTTCGCCGGTTTTAACAAGCCCCCGCACAAAAACAAGAACCTCTTCGCGTGTCAGGCCCTTCCGGTAGAAGTCGATGTCGCAGTAGCATGCGCAAAGGTACCGCAGGGTCTCCTGTTTGTGAGCCGGCAATCCGCGGCGCCCTTTCGAGCCGCGTGCCATTCGATGTGCAGCATTGATGGAGATGAACGAATCTCGGATGAGCTGTCCAAGAACTTCAGGAAATACACTTTCCAAATCGCGTGCCCGTACCGCAAAGGCAGGTAACCAGAGATCATCAGATTCGAGCGCAAAAGAGATCACGCCGTCTGAATGGCGGTGCAAGAACAACATCGACGCAACTTCTGTACCAGCAACCGTGAGAGCCATGGCCGTCTA
>PLST01000146.1 GCA_003164255.1 Acidobacteriaceae bacterium
GTGAAATTGACCAAATAAGAGAAGCAAAAACCACAGAATTTCCCACAAGATCGGTTAAACAGGCGATGTTGCCCCCAAAACCGCGTTTTGGGGGTACTCTTGGAGGGTTTTGCACTGGTAAAGATGACGTCAGAAGATATCAGAAACAGGAAGTGGACTGAGGCCGAAAAGGAAGCGGTGCGGCGCGGGGCCGCGAAGCAGGCCGCAGGCGACGATTCGGACATCGACTACTCTGACATTCCGCGGCTCACGCCGGATCAACTCGCGCACATGGTGCGGCTGCGTGGTCCGCGGCGCAAGCAGGCGGTCAGCGTCCGCCTCGATCCCCAGGTGCTCGATTGGCTCAAATCCAAAGGCGAAGGCCACCTCACCCGGATCNNAGGGGTCCAGGCCGCCCGCCTTGGGCTGCCCGTTAAGATTCGGTTCATTTTAGCTTCTTCTGACGAGCAGGTTTCTTTTGCACCTTCGCTACGGTTTTCTTTAGATGGAGTAGCTCGGCCAACACCCGGGTCTGCCTTGCGCTTTCATACCAGCTGAGGCAGGTGCCTAGATCGTCAGTCCACGCTTCGTTCGGAATTGCAGCAACCGGCTGGAAGATTTCGACCAAGCTCTTATTCGCGGGTCGCGGCAGCAGCCACGATGCTACGGTGTAACGAAAGTTCCTCCAACTCCCAGAGGAAGGGTGCATGTTAACGGCGAGGATGTCGAAGTCTCCGAAGCTATAAGGCCTCGTATTCACGGTGACCGACTCCGTGGTTGTTATCGTTGTTCCTGTTCCCGGCAGCGTTTTCTTGGAGGTCTTTTCTCCCGTTCGTGTTTTCTGTACTTCGACTACGAAGAGAGTTCCCTTTTCGTAGTGCTTGGGGTAATAGAGTTTCGGTGCACCCTCTTCGAGGCGCTGCAGCTTCACCTGAACTCGAGCAGCAAATGCGCCCTTCTTCAGCATAGCGTCGTAAGGGCAATCGCCAACCAGGTCGACGGGAAACCATCCAGAGCGTTCAACAGTTGGTATGACTTCGCTCACGAAAATGGCTTCGGCAATGATGCCGCGGACTCCGCGCTTTGTCAGGTCAGACGATCTGCTGATTGCGCTCAGGATTGTGTCGGCGTCGATGCCCCATTCGCGTTCCAGAGGATGAGGTGCGATTTTGCGCAGATATAACTTAAGTGCCCTACGCTGCTCATCCGAACATTCGTCGATGAGATTACGGATTGTTTCGAGCGGTTCGCTCATTTGCCGGTCGCCCTGGCTGCTCAGGTACAAAGGCTTCGATCTCGGCGCGGTTCAAAAGCACCTTGTCCGCGATCTTGAGCACCCGGAGTCTTCCTTTCTTGATGAGTCGGGAAATGGCCTGCCTAGATACGCCCCGAATACGAGCAGCTTCCGCTTGTGAGATCCATTCGTTCCCGTTCTGGAAAAGGGTTGACAATGTAAACCTATTTCTGTTACCTTTCTCCATAGGAACACCGTATTATGGCAACAACCGTGTCGACTAAACCACAATTCGTCCGCGACAGCGTGGAGGCGGCAATTCCGGCTGCTGCTGACCTTTCGCCTCACGATGCTCGACTGGATCACCCGGCACGGTTGATCCTGAAGGCCCCATACTTTTCCTCTCGATTAGGGGCTGCGTATGTCGGCGATTCCTTGGAAATGCTCCAAGCGCTTCCATCTTCGAGCGTTAATCTCGTTGTCACCTCGCCGCCCTACGCTCTGCATTTTAAGAAAGCATACGGCAACGAGCACAAAGACCGATATGTAAATTGGTTTCTGCCGTTTGCAAAAGAGATTCAGCGCGTTCTTACCGATGATGGTAGCTTTGTTTTGAACATCGGCGGCAGCTACAACAAGGGTACGCCCACGCGGTCCGTTTATCATTTCAAGCTTCTCATCGCGCTGGTCGAGGAGATTGGCTTTCATCTAGCCCAAGAGTGCTTTTGGTATAACCCTGCAAAGATGCCGGTGCCCGCTGAATGGGTGACAGTCCGCCGAATTCGGGTCCGCGATTCTGTTGAATATGTCTGGTGGCTTTCGAAGACGCCATATCCGAAAGCGTCGAATCTCAACGTCCTCAAAGAGTACAGCGAGGACATGATTCGACTGAACAGGAACGGTGTTCGCGGTGCTACGCGCCCGTCCGGCCATGTCATTCGGGAATCTTTCGACAAGATTGATGCAGGTGGCTCAATTCCGCCTAACGTGACCGAGACAGACTTCGATGTTCCGGAAAGCATGATGAAGATGGGCAATAATGCCGCAAACGATATATATACGAAACGCTGTAAAGAGGCTGGAATTAAGATTCATCCAGCCCGCTTTCCAGCTCTCTTACCCAAATTCTTTATCAAACTCCTTACTGATCCAAACGATCTGGTGCTTGATCCATTTGCCGGCTCACTCACCGCAGGCGCCGTCGCCGAGCAGCTAGATCGTCGTTGGATTGCAGGAGAAGCCGTCGAGGACTATCTCAAGGCCGGTACTTTTAGGTTTGAGGATTTTGCGCAAAATCCGCTGCTCTTCTAGCGGAATTTCACGCCAAACAGGTCCTGCGTCGTCAATTCTTGGGTGGGTAGTCCGGATCGTCAGTAAGCAAGCGCGCCAGTAGAAGGGGTGCCACAGGTCTCGACTTTGAGATTCTGGAACTACGACTGCCGGCCGACGCATCTACTTCAAGCTGTACTTGGCGATGAACCTGCCGAGTACGGTGTTCCAGGTCGCGAACTGATCGTTCAGCGACTCATAGGTGCCGCCGGGCGAGAGATCGATGTCCGTTTCAAGCCAGGGATCGTTGACACTGTCGTAATAAGCGCGGCACCAACGGTTGTTGTTGTTCCAGTCGTTGATCTGCAGAATGTCGAATTTGCCGCTGGTGGAAAAGCCTGCGGCGAGATTAAGGGAAGCGCAGCGCTCGCCGTTGCAGTCGCTCATAAAGACGTTGAACGGGGGAATCATCACGTCCGCCAACTCACCGCGGAGAAGAGCATTCTCAACGTGCATGAAAGGCGAGCGCATCCGTTATTATAGCAGTTTCATCATAGCTGTACCCAGTTAAGGGTCAGCCGGAACC
>PLST01000412.1:0-9302 GCA_003164255.1 Acidobacteriaceae bacterium
TTCACGTGAACAAGGGCATTGGCTGTTCCACCTGTCATGGCCGTGTGGATCAGATGCCGCTGATGTATGCGCAGAACACGCTGCAGATGGAGTGGTGCCTGGATTGCCATCGCAACCCAGCCAAGAACCTGCGCCCCACCAGCCAGATCTACAACATGGCATGGCAGAAGCCGGGCAGCGACCACCCGGTGTGGTGCGCGGCTGCGAATGAAGCCAGCGGCGTGCCCACGGCCCAGAGCGTGAGCTGCGTGACCAGCGATCCGGCCAGTGAGCCTCAGGTTGCTTCGTTCAATGCGCCGGCCATGATGCCGGCAGCGGTCCTGGTGAGCGATGCGGGTACGGGAATGGCCGTGCTGAACGAGACGCATGCCTCACCCCAATACCAGAAGTTCACCAGCCAGGATGATCTGGGCCACTTTTTGGTAGATCACTACAAGATCCGCACCCCGAAGGATTTGACCAGCTGCGAGGTCTGCCACCGATGAGCGGACCGATGGACAACAACAAGAAGAGTGGAAGCGTGAACGAGACGGGGAATGCCGTGAATCACGAAAAGAAAAGCGCCTCTACACCGATGACCCTGGTTCAGCTCCGCCAGGAGTTGAAGGGCGTGAAGGGCAAGAAGTTCTGGCGGTCGGTGGACGAGCTGGCCGATACGGCGGAGTTTCAAGCCGCAGTGGAGAGGGAGTTCCCGTCCGCAGCGCAGGAATGGGTGGACCCAGTTTCGCGGCGCGGCTTCCTCAAGGTCATGGGCGCGTCTTTGGCTCTGGCCGGCCTTGCCGGATGTACCAAACAGCCCGAGGAGACGATCTATCCGTACGTCAAGCAGCCCGAGGATCTGGTTCTCGGCAAGCCGATGTATTTTGCCACCGCGCACCCCTTCTCGACAGGAGGCGTGCCGCTGCTGATCAAGAGCGACGAGTTCCGGCCGGTCAAGATCGATGGAAATCCCGAACACGCTTACAATCAAGGATCTTCGGATCCCTATTCGCAGGGAACTCTGCTTGATCTGTACGACCCCGACCGCTCAAAGCGCGTAACGTATCGCGGTGAGGAGCGGACCTGGGCGGAGTTTGCCGAAGCTCTGCGGATGAAGCTGGCTGCGAGCAAGGATGGCACCGGTGTTTATTTCCTGAGCGCGACCATTACCTCGCCCACGCTGGCGCGGCAGTGGCAGGCCGCTCAAAAGGCATGGCCCAAGGCCAAGCTGGTGCAATATGACCCGGCAGTCGCGGGCACAGGGCTTGAAAAGGGTGTCAATCTTCAGTACGCACTCGACAGCGCCGATGTGATTGTTTCGCTGGACGCGGACTTCTTGTCAGGCGCCAGCTTCCCCGGATTCCACAAGCTGGTCCGCGAGTACGCAAAGCGGCGCAAAGATCCGGCGCATCTGAATCGCCTGTATGCGGTTGAAAGTTCTCCAACGACCACCGGTTTGAAGGCCGAGCATCGGCTGGGGCTGAGAGCGAGCGAGATTCCCGCGTTTGCCGCGGAATTGGCCAAGGCGGTTGGCGTTGCCGGCGTAAATTCTCCGGCCTATGCCTGGACCGACGAGCAGAAGAAATTCCTCGCCGCTCTGGCCAAGGACCTGAAGGCCGGCGCCGGCAAGAGCGTGGTGATCCCCGGGCTCTATCAGGACCCTTCGGTGGCATGGTTGGCCATGGCCATCAACAGCGCGCTAGGCAATGTGGGCAAGACGGTTTCAGTCAGCGACGCTGTTGTGAGTCAGGTGCCTTCAAGCCAGCTTGCCGATTTCAAGGCCCTCGTTGCCGATCTCAATGCAGGCAAGGTGGATTGGCTTGTCATTCTCAACGGGAACCCAATCTACAATGCGCCCGCAGATTTGAACTTTGCGGATGCCTTCAACAAAGCGAATATTGTCGCGCACCTTGGCTCGCACGTGGACGAGACCGGGCAGATTGCACACTGGCATATTCCGGCTGCACATTTTCTCGAGTCGTGGTCGGATGTGAAGGCATACGACGGCACGGTTTCCATCATTCAGCCGATGATCGATCCACTCTATAGCGGGAAGACGGCTCATGATGTAGTGCAAACGCTGCTCGATGAACCGATGCTGAGCGCTTACGATGCGGTACGCGAAACCGCGAAGCCGTTGATCAAGGGCGACTTCGAAAAGGGTTGGCGGGCGGCGCTCCGTGCCGGTTGGATTGATGGCACGGCGCATACGCCGGCAGCTGCAGGACCCAAGCTTGCTTCAGCGCCCAGTGTTCCAACGCCGACGTCGAAGGATTCGCTGGAGATCATCTTCCGTCCCGACCCCTCGATCTACGACGGACGCTGGTCGAACGTTGGCTGGTTGCAGGAGCTGCCCAAGCCGGTGACCAATCTGAGCTGGGACAATGCCGCCCTGGTTTCCGGAGCAACGCTTGAGAAGCTGGGGCTGGAAGAGGACGACATCGTCGAGCTGACCGTTGGTAACGGCAAGGTAAAGGCGCCGGTGATCGTTGTCCCCGGTCATCCTGACAATTCAGTGACCGTGCATCTTGGCTATGGCCGCGAATTTGCAGGCCGGGTGGGTTCCGGGGCAGGATTCAACGCCTACCTGATCCGCAATACCTGGGCGCCGTTCTACGCAACCGGCTCGCTCCGCAAGATTGACGGCAAGTGGGGCGTTGCCATCACCAAGAGCCACTACCAAGACCACCGTTCCGCAACGTTCGGGGGGCAGGGCACTGGCAATAACTCGCTTGAGGCGGATGAGGCACTGGGACCGCGCGGCATTATTCGTTACGCCACGCTCGCGGAGTACAAGGCTCATCCCGGCTTTGCCAACGAGGGCGAGGGACACGAAAAGACGGACATGGGGACTTCGATGTTCCCCAACTGGGATTACAAGGACAATGCCTGGGGCATGTCCATCGACATGAACAGCTGTACGGGTTGCAATGCCTGCATCGTGAGCTGTTATGCCGAAAACAACATCGCCGTGGTGGGCAAGCAGCAGGTGCGGATCGGCCGCAACATGCAGTGGCTGCGCATTGACACGTATTTTGAAGGCGATCTCTCCGCGCCACGCGCGCACTTTCAGCCCATGGCCTGCCAGCATTGCGAAAACGCTCCATGCGAGCAGGTTTGCCCGGTAGGCGCCACGGTGCACACGCCTGAAGGCATCAACACGATGGTCTACAACCGCTGCGNNGCAATCCCGACGTGAGCGTGCGCTCGCGCGGCGTGATGGAAAAGTGCAGCTACTGCGTGCAGCGCGTCAATGAAGCAAAGATCGATGCCGACAAGGAGAATCGTCCGATTCGCGACGGCGAGGTGGTGACCGCCTGCCAGCAGGCATGCCCGGCCTCGGCCATTACCTTCGGCAACATCAACGACAAGCAGAGCAAGGTGGCAGCACTTCGCGCCGATGAGCGCAGCTACCAGGTACTGGCCGACCAGAACACACGCCCGCGGACGACGTATGTGGCCGCGGTCATCAATCCGAACCAGGAACTTGACGAAGCGCCGGTGGAACACGCACCGGCAAAGGGTTGAACCGACGATGGCAACCAGCGAAGTGAAAACAAGCGACCCCGGCATCGATCCAGCAACCGGAGAATACCGGGTCTTAGGGCAGGGCCAGACCTTCAGGTCGGTCACCGAGAAGATCTCGCGTATCGTGCTCACGCCGCATACGCCTCTGGGCTGGTTCGCGTTCTTCGGCGTTGGTGGCGCGGTGGCCGTGATGCTGCTGACCGCCGTCACCTGGCTGTTCCTCGAGGGTGTCGGCATCTGGGCGATCACCCAGCCGGTAGCCTGGGGCTTCGCGATCATCAACTTCGTCTGGTGGATCGGTATTGGCCACGCCGGCACGTTGATCTCGGCCATTCTGTTGCTCTTCAAGCAGGGATGGCGCAATTCCATCAACCGCTTTGCCGAAGCCATGACGATTTTCGCCGTGGTTTGCGCGGGCATGTTCCCGCTGATCCACGTGGGCCGTCCCTGGCTTGGGTACTGGCTGTTTCCGCTGCCCTTCACCATGACAGTGTGGCCGCAGTTCCGGTCTCCGCTGCTCTGGGACGTCTTTGCGGTTTCGACCTATGCCACCATCTCCGTGGTCTTCTGGTACATGGGCATGATTCCGGATTTCGGCACGCTGCGCGATCGGTCGGAATCAAAGATCGGGCAATATGTCTACGGCATCCTTTCGATGGGCTGGCGTGGTTCAACGCGCCACTGGATGCGGTATGAAACTTCTTCGCTGCTGCTGGCCGGTCTGGCGACCCCGCTGGTGCTCTCAGTGCATACGGTCATCAGTTTCGACTTCGCAGTCGCCGTGCTGCCGGGATGGCACACAACGATTTTCCCGCCCTACTTTGTTGCCGGCGCCATTTATTCCGGGTTTGCGATGGTGCTCACGCTGGCCATTCCGCTGCGCAAGTGGTACCACCTCGAAGGGTTGGTGACCGAGCGCCATATCGACAATATGGGCAAGGTGATGCTGGCCACCGGCTTCATTGTTGCTTACGGCTACGGCATGGAAGTCTTCATGGCCTGGTACTCGGCATCGCACTGGGAAGCCTTCATGATGTGGAATCGCATGTTCGGGCCCATGGGGTGGTCGTACTGGGTGCTGGTGACGTGCAACCTGGCGATCCCGCTGACGACGCTGTGGTCGCGCAAACTGCGGACCAATATTACGTTCATGTTTTTGCTTTCACTGGTGGTGAATACGGGCATGTGGTTTGAGCGCTTCGTGATTGTTGTAACCAGCCTCTACCGCGATTTTCTGCCTTCGTCGTGGGGAACCTATCGCGCCACCAAGTGGGACTACATGACCTATGTGGGAACACTGGGCCTGTTCACAGCGCTGTTCATGTTGTTTGTGCGCTTCCTGCCCATGATTCCGATGAATGAGATCCGCATGATGTTGCCCGGCGCCAAGATTACGCCGAAGGTGACAGCGAAGGCTGGTGACTGATGCCCCCACGTGAAGGAACGTATGGCCTGCTGGCCGAATTCGACAATCCCAGCGACCTGGTGCGCGCCGCACGGCAAGCACGGGAGGACGGCTGGAGGCGCATGGATTGCTACACGCCCTACCCGGTGGAAGAGGCGGCGGAGGCTATCGGCTTCCATCGCAACAAGGTGCCCCTGGTGACGCTAGTCGGCGGACTGATGGGGCTGACAGCCATGTTTGCGCTTGAGACCTGGGTTTCAGTGCTGGCCTATCCTCTGAATATTGGTGGACGTCCGACGTACTCGTGGCCGGCATTTATTGTGCCTGCCTACGAATGGACGATTCTGTGGGCGGGCTTGTCAGCGTGCTTTGGCATGCTGGCGCTTAACGGTCTACCGGCTCTTTATCATCCGCTGTTCAACGCGCCCAACTTCCGCGACGGTGCAACAACGGACAAGTTCTTCCTGTGTCTTGAAGCGCTCGACCCGAAGTTTGACCTGCTTGAAGGAAGGGCTTATCTCGAGAGCTTTCAGCCAACCTCGGTTGTGGAGGTGGAGTACTGATGGCTCAGAGCTCAGAGATCAGAGATCAGAGATCGGTGCGACGCCTCATCGCCGCTGCGGGTTTCGCAGTGCTGCTTTTCACTGCCGGTTGTCGCCAGGATATGCAGGACCAGCCGAAGATGGTTCCGCAACGGGGAACAGAGTTTTTTGCCGATCATCGCGGCGCCCGTCCCCAGGTTTTGAATACGGTAGCACGCGGGCAACTGCATGAAGACAGCTACTTCTACACGGGAGTGGTCGTGGGTGCGAACGGTTACCGCGAAGAGCAGAATCTGATGCCATTCCCGGTGACGCTACAAGTTCTGCAGCGGGGACAGGAACGCTTCAACATCTACTGCACGCCGTGTCATTCGCGGGTGGGCAACGGTCTGGGCGAAATCGTGGAACGCGGTTACAAGCCGGCTGCAAATCTGCATGACCAGGTTCGCACCGCACAGCCAATTTCGCACTACTTCTACGTGATGACGCACGGTTATGGCGCGATGCCTGACTACTCCGCGCAGTTGACGCCGGAAGACCGCTGGGCAGTTGCGGCCTACATCCGGGCGTTGCAGTTGAGCCAGGCGGCCACTGCACAAGACGTGCCAGCAGGCGTTCAGGTGCAGGAACTGAAGGCAATCGCGGAGGCCAAGGGGCATCCAGAGTACGCACAGCCCTGGGCATTGCCGGCGACTGCAGTGCAAGCCTATCCGGCAGATGCCAAACAGGGCACGCCCGGCATGGCGCCGGCATATCCGGCAGACCCGAAGATCTCGATTCCAGCAAGCAAACCGGCCCCCGCGGCCGCGAAGTAAGGACTAAAGGCATGGCTCACGAATCGCACGCGGCAACACACGCCAAGACACTCCCAGCTGATCTGGGTGCGCCGGCTTTTGTGGACGGCTGGACAAAGCGCGCGCTCACGGTGGGAGCGATTTTCTCAGTGGTCGCCGTGATCCTGGCGCTGCTCGGACAGTCGCAAGATCAGCTCGGATGGGACCACCTTCTACGCGCATGGGTTCTCGGCCTGATGCTCACGTTTGGCTGGTCGGTGGGTGGATTGGCGCTGCTGATGGTGCAGTACTGCACGGGAGGCAAGTGGGGCCTGCTCTTCCGTCGTCCTCTTGAGGCCATGAGCCGGTCGCTTCCGCTGGTCTTCGTCTACTGGCTTGTGGTTGTCATTGCGATGAAGAAGCTTTACCTGTGGGCGCAGTACACGAGCGTAAGCGACACGGCTGCAGCGCTGCAGGCGGGACTGATAAACGAGGTACAGCAACATTGTCTCGACTTCAAGCGTCCTATGCTTAATCCGGTGACATTTACCTGGGTTGGATTGCTTTGTTTTGCGATCTGGGCGTTCTACGTATGGCGGTTGAATTCGCTGGCATTGCAGCGCGAAGCCGACAAGGCGGGCAACACGCCCTACTGGATCAAGAAACTTGAGAATATAAGCGGCCCGGGCATTGTGGTCTACTCCCTGACGATGACCGCGGCGGTCATCTACTGGGTGATGTCGATGGATCCGACCTGGTACTCCTCGGTTTACGGCTTGTTGTTTCTGGTCGGCCAGGGGTATTCGGTGCTGGCGTTTTGCATCATCGTCTCCATCTCGCTTTCAAAGGCCGAACCGTTCAAAACGATTTTGCGGCAGACCGAGCAGCACGATATGGGCAAGCTAACTTTCGCCTTCGTGATGCTGAACATTTATCTGGCGTTTGCGCAGTTCCTCATCATCTGGTCAGGGAACCTGCCTGAGGAGATTCCCTGGTATCTGGACCGTATTCGCGGCCACTGGGGCATCATCATCACGCTCGACTTCATTTTCCACTGGCTCATTCCGTTCTCGATGCTGCTTTCGCGCGACATCAAGCGCAACAAGAGGCGTTTGGTGCGGGTATGCCAATGGATGATCTTTGCCAAGGCCTTCGATCTGTTCTGGCTGATTGAGCCGAACTTCAAGGACGCGGCGCGCAATCTGCACTTCAGCTGGGGAATCCTGGAATATGTTGCGGTGCCGGTAGCTATGGTTTCCTTCTGGGTGGCCTTCTTCTGCACGCGCCTCAAGACCCGCCCACTGGTGCAGGTCAACGATCCGCATCTTGCGGAGATTCTGGAGCCTGAACATGCACAAGCCTGAGGATCACGAGCCGGAAAAAGTCGACGCGTCGGCGGGCTTTGAGAAGAGCGACGTCAAGATTACGGGGATTCTTGTGTTTCTGACCGCGCTTGGCATCTTCGTCATCGTCACGGGGATTCTTTGCTACGGAATTGGCAAGGTGATCAACGCACGGATGAACCAGGAAGACGGTCCGAATAGCAAGTGGACCAAGACTGCGGACATTCGCCAGCTTGGCAACCTCCCCAATAACCCCGATATGCAGAACAAGGTGGCGGAGTTGACCAAGGACTTCCCCACGCCACGGGTACAAATAGACGACGGAAACCAGGATGTGGCCGACCTGCATGCGCGCGAGGATATTTTGCTGACGAACTATAGCTGGGTTGACCCCGCGCATACCANNCCGCCAGCAGGAAGGGACCAAGTAGCGATGCGGTATAAGGGCACGACCAAGGGAGGCGAGGGAAGCTGGCGCACCACGGCGAAAGCCGCGGCGGGCGCGCTTGGGCTGTGCCTGGCGGCGAGTTCATCTTTGCTGATGGCCCAGGTGTCAGGCTATGGGGACAAGCAGACAGGGCAAACACTCGACAAGCCGCCTGCGCTGCTCGACGGCGTGGGGATTGCGCAGCGACTGAACGGGCAGTTGCCTCTCGGGCTGACGTTTACCGACGATCAAGGCCAGCTGGTGGCTCTGGGCAACTACTTTGGAAAACGTCCGGCGATTCTGGCGCTGGTCTACTATCGGTGCCCCATGCTGTGCTCGGAAGAGCTCGATGGGCTCACGAGCGCGCTGCAGATGGTGAGGTATGTGCCAGGGCGGGATTTTGACGTGATCGTGATCAGCATCGATCCCACCGAGAATACGAGCATGGCCGCGGCCAAGAAGCGCGAGTATCTCAAGCGCTACGGCCATCCTGATACTGCCAATGGATGGCACTTTATGACCGGCACGCAGCCGAACATCGATGCCCTTACGCAGGCTGTGGGCTTCAAGTACGTCAAGCTGAAGGTGCCCGGCAGCGATCAGATGCAGTTTGCGCATGCCAGCGCCATCCAGATTGTGACCCCTGAAGGCAAACTGGCCCAGTACTACATGGGGGTTGAGTACTCGCCCAAGGATCTGCTGCTGGGGCTGAATGAGGCGTCATCGAATCGCATCGGATCGCCGGTGGACAACATTCTGACCTACTGCTACCACTACAACCCTGAGACCAATACTCACTCCCTGATTGTGGCCCGGATTGTGCAGATGGGCGGGGCGCTGACGGTGTTGCTTCTGGGCGGATTCATGCTGGTCATGTTTCGCCGCGACATCCATGGCGATTCAAGTGCGGGCGAGAACGGAACTACCGGACAAGGGGAGCCGGGGAAACCCGGAACAGGCAAAAAGGTGAACGGATAACGGAATGAATGAAATCAGCCCAGTACTCTGGCAGTTTCTCGTCAAATGGATGACGAACTTCGCGCTGTTTCCGCCGGAGGCGTCAAAGATCGCGCCTCAAATGGACGCGCTGTATTTCTTCATGGTCCTGGTCAGCGTTATCGGGCTGACGATCGTAGTTTTGCTGGTGGTGAGCTTTTCGATCCTCTACAGCAAGGAACGTCATCCGCATGCGGTGCAGATTGAAGGCTCCACGTTGCTTGAAGCCACGTGGACCATCATCCCGCTGGGTCTGTTTCTCATCATGTTCGTGTGGGGCGCGCTTCTTTACTTCCGCATTTACACGCC
>PLST01000412.1:9318-13937 GCA_003164255.1 Acidobacteriaceae bacterium
GTAAAGCGCGAAGCGATTCCGGGCCGGTACACGACCGTTTGGTTTGAGGCCACCACCCCCGGCACGTATCATCTGTTCTGCACGCAGTATTGCGGAACGAACCATTCCCAGATGATCGGCGATGTGGTTGTGCTGACGCCGGACGACTTCAAAAAGTGGCTTGAAAGTTCAACGAGCGGCGACTCGCTGGCCCAGGACGGTGAGCGGCTGTTCGCGAGCCTGAGCTGCGCCGCCTGCCACAACACGCGGCCGGACGCGCGCGGACCCAGCCTGGCCAACGTCTACGGTGCCAAACTGACGCTATCGAGCGGACAGGCCATCACGGCGGACGACGCTTATCTTCGCGAGTCCATCCTGAATCCGTCACAGCATATTACCCAGGGATATGCGCCGATTATGCCTACCTACCAGGGGCAGGTCAGCGAAGAGGGCGTGATTGCGCTGGTTGAGTACATCAAGCACCTGGATTCGGACTATCGTATCCAGCAGACAACGAACACAACCGACCTGCTCCCGGAGAGCGAAGGATCTGCGGCGGGGCGCAAGCCCGCTGGTCAACAACCCAGCCCGCAGGGGAAGGTGAATCCATGAGCGCCACAATCATAAGTCTTCCCGATCAGTCGACGGCCAGAATTCCCAAGACCAACTTCATTACCAAGGAGAACGGTCTGCTGAGCTGGCTGCTGACTGGCGACCATAAGCGGATCGCCATTCTCTACCTCATCTCGATTACTTTCTTTTTCTTTATCGGGGGAGCATTGGCGGGCCTAATCCGCCTCGAGTTGCTTACGCCGCAAAGCGACCTGATGGCAACCGACACCTATAACAAGGTGTTCACCATGCACGGCGTGGTGATGATCTTCCTGTTCCTGGTGCCGTCAGTCCCGGCCACCTTGGGCAATTTCTTCATCCCCATGATGATCGGCGCGAAAGACCTGGCGCTGCCCAAGATCAACCTGCTGAGCTGGTACCTGTATGTCGTTGGTGGAATCCTGGTCATCTACACCATGGCCAGCGGCGGAGTTGATACCGGCTGGACCTTCACCACCCCGCTCTCCACGCACTACATCAACACAAACGTGATGTCCACGGGCATGGCGGTCTTCATTGCCGGATTCAGCTCGATCTTCACGGGTCTCAACTTTATTGTCACGCTGCACAAGATGCGGTGCCCGGGCATGACCTGGTTTCGCCTGCCGCTGTTTTGCTGGGCGCACTACGCAGCCAGCATCCTGATGGTGCTTGGCACACCGGTCCTGGCAATCGCCATTGTTCTTCTGGCCCTGGAGCGCACAATCGGCATCGGCGTCTTCGACCCCACCAAGGGCGGTGATCCGCTTCTGTTCCAGCACCTTTTCTGGTTCTACTCTCACCCCGCCGTATACATCATGATTCTGCCCGGCATGGGAGTGATCTCAGAGACAGTTTCAACGTTCAGCCGGAAGCGCGTCTTTGGCTATACTGCGGTGGCATTTTCATCGGTCGCGATCGCTGTCTTCGGTTTCTTTGTATGGGCGCACCATATGTTCATCATGGGCATCTCCAACTACGCGATGCTGGTGTTCTCGTTGCTGACCATGCTGGTTGCGGTCCCTTCGGCCATCAAGATTTTCAACTGGACGTTCACCCTTTACAAGGGTTCGATCACTTTCGAGACGCCCATGCTTTACTCTTTTGGATTCATGGGTTTGTTCACGATTGGAGGAATGACGGGAGTATTTCTCGGCTCCTCAGGGACCGACATTCACCTGACCGAGACCTACTTCATCGTGGCGCACTTCCACTTTGTGATGGTGGGCGGCATGCTGATGGCGTTTCTCGCCGGCATCCACTTCTGGTGGCCGAAGATGACGGGACGAATGTATCCGGAGAAGATCTCGCAGCTTGCCGCGGTGGTCACGTTTATCGGATTCAACCTGACGTTCTTTCCGCAGTTCATTCTGGGCACCCTGGGCATGCCTCGGCGCTATGCGGCCTACCCGCCCGAATTTCAGATTCTGAACGTATTCTCGACGGCCGGCGCCACCGTCCTGGGTGTGGGCTACCTGATGCCTGTGCTTTATCTGGTGTGGTCGCTCAAGTACGGAGCGATTGCCGGCGACAACCCATGGCAGGCAACGGGCCTGGAGTGGCAGACGCAGTCACCACCGCTGACAGAGAACTTCCTGGTGACGCCCATCATGGATCACGAGGCCTACGACTACGAGTGGCTTGAAAAACAACAAGCGAAAGAGGTGGCAAGTGTCGGATAGTCCCGCGATCGTACACGGCGCACCGACGGAGGCCGGGCACTCCCACGGAGAGCATCCGGCTTACCAGCGCCACCATTTTGAGACCGTCGAACAACAGGCAGATGCCACCAACTTTGCCATGTGGCTCTTTCTGTTGACCGAAGTAATGTTCTTCGGCGGGTTGTTTTGCGCCTACCTGATCTACCGCAACTGGTACTATCCGGCGTTTGTCTCCGCGTCTCATCAACTCGATGTGCGGTGGGGCACCGCCAACACCTTCGCGCTGATCTTCTCCAGCTTCACCATGGCGATGGGTGTGTGGTGCGCGGAAATGAAGAAAAAGGGCGGGCTTGTGCTTTGCCTTTCACTCACGTTTCTGCTGGGCATGGTCTTTTTGGGCATCAAGACCATCGAGTATCACGAGAAGTGGGAGAAGCACCACATCCCCGGCATCCGCTACAGCATGCAGTCATTTCTCAATCCGGCCAGCGATGAAGCCGCCGCAGCGTACGGCGACAAGCCGCTGCCCCTCGACATGGCCCGCCATACCGAAATCTACTTCTTTCTCTATTTCGCCATGACGGGCATGCACGCTCTGCACATGATTATCGGAATTGCGATTCTGGGATACATGATCATCCGAGCGAGGGCCGGGGCATATACCACCGGCCATGTCACATTTGTTGAGAACTTCGGCCTCTACTGGCACTTCGTCGACATCATCTGGATTTACCTCTTCGCGCTGCTCTATTTGATCAGCCGACATCCGTAAAAGGACACTGCCATGAGCGAACAGCACGAACACACGCATCACATTGTCAGCCCCAAGGTCTACGTGGTCATTCTCCTCGCCTTGTGCGTGGGCACGGCGCTCACCGTTTGGGCGTCGTTTCTTGAGCTGGGCCCCTGGAACCCCGTGGTTGCGTTGGCCATTGCGACCACCAAGGCCATGTTGGTGGTGCTTTTCTTCATGGGAGTGAAGTACAGCACCAAGCTGACCAAGCTGACGGTCATCTCGGGTATTTTTACCTTCATGGCGCTGATCGGCATGACCCTGGCCGACTACATGAGCCGCGCCTGGGGCAGATGGTAAGTTACTTTTCACTCAATGCGAGGACCGCCTGAGGGCGGTCCTTTTTCATTGCCAAATTGAATGACCCATGCTCTCATCTGAGGTGTGGCCCGACGGCGAAGGCCCGTTTCATTCAAATATTCAACTGAGGAAATTGCGGAAACCATAATNNGGTGATGGTTCTGGCAGCCGGGGTGTGCAAACTAGACGCCCAGAGCGCTGCCCCCGTCTTTCTTCTTGGGATAGGCACTTCACAAACTGCTGTTTACTCGGCGTATGGAACGCCCTACGGCAGGCTTCGCGTCAATCCATCGGAGTCGACCGCACGTGTAGGAGTGCCCGTGGGCCAATGGGACGTGTATCACGTCCCGGCCCAGGACGGCAAAATGTGCAGCACGATGGTTCACTTCAACCCGATGGCCAGAGAAGTTCTGCTGACCAAGGAGGAGGAGAAAAATCCTCCGTGGGTTGTTGACTCTCTGATGCTGATGCCCTCAGGACGCTGGTCAGTATCGGACATCCTGGACCAGGAACCGGGGTTTGCCGAACCGTGCATCAATGGATGCGATGTCATTCTGACGACGGACAAACTGGGCAAAGAAGCCCTGCTGCTGGAGCCACAGGGAGGAGCGCCGGGGAGAACGGTTCTCTACTTCGAGGGAGACGGCCCAACGATTGATACCAATGCTCTGATCGCTCTCGATTCCGGGGTGTCTTGGGCCTATGCATTGTCGCTGGCGGATTTTGAGAGCCATCATCCGGAACTGAACTGGGTGGTCATTGGTACCTGGCATCCGAGGGCCGGAAGCGTTCTCTACGCTCAAGCTGCTGCGGATGAAAGGCAAAAGCCGAAAAAGGGCAAATCGCGCTGATGGCGCGGCCCGCGGCGCACGAGCCTGAGGGTCAGGCCAAGTCGTTTCACGGCGGGACCTCATTTTGAGAGAGCGGAATTGAATTCAGGGAAAGCGGCGCGCATTTCGGCAGCGGCCCAACAATCGTTACGCGTCGCTCGAAAGATGCGGGGTGGTTTTTTCATCGTGCAAAAGCGGCGGCGGAAAATGCGGAGCTGGCCGTGCAGAATAGAAACAGAGGCCGCTCCGCGTTGGACCACGAAGGCAACGAAGCACAAATTCCCCAGGAACTGGCCCGGCTGGCCAAAAGCCCGCGCATCCTCGTCCGCCGTGGGGTCGCGCCGCGTAAAGACTGCCTCTCGGTCGTCTACTGGATGCAGCGAGCGATGCGTATCCTGGAGAACCCAGCACTCGATGTTGCCATCGAGGTGGGCAATCTGCTCGGTTTGCCGGTCGTTGTCTATT
>PLST01000069.1:0-5221 GCA_003164255.1 Acidobacteriaceae bacterium
AGGCGCGCGAACGAGCCGATTAAGTGTTCTCGTCCCGGGCTTCGCCGAGGATCAGTTTCAAGGTGATCTGCTTACGGCCACGGAGGATGGTGACAGCTACGGTGTCTCCGGCCTGGTGTTTGTCCATAATGGCGCTGATGTCCGCGGGGTCGGTGACTTCTTCGTTGTCGATGGCGACGATGAGATCGCCTCCTAGCATGATGGGTGTATTGCCGACGTACGCCTGCTGGTTGCCGCCGCGGATGCCGGCGCGCTCAGCAGCTCCGCCGGGTATGACGCGCTGAATGAGGACACCGCTCTCAACGGAGAGACCCATCTGCGAAGCCAAATCGGGACCGATGCCGAAGGAGACAATGCCGAGCGAGGGACGACGGACGCGACCGTATCGGGTGAGGTCAGCGAGGACAGCCTTTGCGGTGTTGATGGGGATGGCAAAACCGATGCCGGAGCTTTGATCGGCGCCGTTGGACGCAATCATGGTGTTGATGCCGATGACTTCTCCATGCGAGTTGAGGAGCGGACCACCGGAGTTGCCGGGGTTGATGGCGGCGTCAGTCTGGATTGCGTCTTCAATGGGCGCACCGTCAGCGTTGCGGATGGAGCGGATGGAGCTGATGATGCCGGTGGTCATGGTACCGCTTAGGCCGAAGGGATTTCCGATGGCATAGACTTTTTGCCCGACGTTGAGGTTGGAAGAATCAGCCAGCGTGACGGGCTCGAGGTTTGGAGCGTCGATTTGCAGGAGGGCCAGATCGTGGACCTTGTCAGAGCCGACGACTTTTGCCTGGTAGCGGTGCTTGTTGCTGAGCATGACCTCGATGCCGCGGTTTGCGCCCTCAACCACATGGAAATTGGTAAGAACGTGGCCGGCGCGATCGAGGATGAAGCCTGAACCCTGGCCCTGCTGCGGGACCGTTCCATAAAAGAAGTTGAAGACAAGGGTGGTGGAGGTGATATTGACCACCGAGGGGAGCACCTTTTTGTAGACGGCGATATTGTTCTGCTCGTCGACATCGTAGGCGGGCGCGGCCTCAGCCTCAGTGAGTTGGAGCGGCGAACCGGCAGCACTGGTGTTGAGCAAGGAAAAATGTCCCAGGTGCTGGGAAAGATGCGTGGTGACGAACCAGAAACCGCCCACCAGCACAAGAATCAAGACGATAGCGCGAGCTCTCATGTTTTTTCGACCCCGAAAAGCTTCCTTACCTATTAGATACGGCTGAGCTACGCGGCGGTTCCAAAAGGCAGGAACTGCCGACCTGCAGCTATTTTAAAGACAAGAAATTGGGAGAATTGTTGCTCTCAGCCTGGAGTCGAGGCCAAAGGCGGACGACCTGGTCGCGGAGAGCCTCTTTATCGCCATTATTATCAAGAACATAATCAGAGTCTGTTACTTTTTCGGCATCGGGGATCTGGTGGGCGAGCCGGCGGCGGGCATCGGCTTCAACGGGTTCGCGATTGGGGCCGGCGGGAGCAAGACGGGCAACGTAGCGGGGGATTTTGAGTTCGTCGGGCGCGGTAACGAGGATGACGCGGTCAAAGCGGCGGCGCCAGTCGGCGAGGACGCCTTCCTGTTCGCCGCGGGCCTGAGCGTCGCGTACAACCTCAAAGATGAGGGCTGACTCGACGACGGCGACGGCCGAGGCATTGCGCACGAAGACTTCTTCCATCCATTGGCGCTGAGCCTCAATGACCGCCGGATGGATGATGGCGTTCAACTGATGGATGCGTCCGCCTTGAAAAGCGAGCTTCGCGAGCTGCGCACGGTTGAGGCGGCCATCGGGCGAGAGAACTTCCTTTCCGAATTCACGCACAATCTGATCGAAGATGGGCTGGCCAGGCTCCATCATCTGGCGTCCGAGGGTGTCGGCTTCAACCACCTCGGCGCCGAGCGAGCGCAGAAAGCCCGCCACGGTGCTTTTGCCGCTGCCGAGTCCTCCGGTGAGACCTACGCGGAGCATGGTCTAGAGACCTCGGCGCATTTTTGCAGCGCGGACGGTGTTAGCCATGAGCATGGCGACCGTGAGCAGGCCGACGCCACCGGGGACAGGGGTGTAGGCACCGGAGAGCTCGAAAGCCTGTGGGTGGATGTCGCCGACGATGACGGAACCGCGCTTGACGAATGCGGCTTCGCGCTTGGGGTTCCCTAGGAAGAAGCGGTCGAATTCTTCGCGGGTATAGAGGCGGTTGATGCCGACGTCGATGAGGGTTGCGCCGGGCTTGACCATTTCTGCCGTGATGAAGCCGGGACGCCCGATGGCGGCTACGAGGATATCGGCCTGGCGGGTAATTTCGGCAAGGTTACGGGTCTTGGAGTGGCAGATGGTAACGGTGGCGTTCTGGTGGAGGAGCAGCATGGCGGCGGGCTTGCCGACGATGTCGCTGCGGCCAACGACGACGGCGTGCTGGCCAGCGATGGGGATGTTGCTGCGCTTGAGGATCTCGATGACACCTGCAGGCGTGCAAGGGGCAAGAGCGGGGCGGCCAGCTTGCAGGCGGCCGGCGTTGACGGGATGAAAGCCGTCAACATCCTTTGCTGGGTCGACCGCATCCAGCAGGGCCTTGGTGTCAACCTGGGCGGGGAGTGGAAGCTGGATGAGGATACCGTCGACATCGTCACGGGCGTTGAGAGCGGCGACGAGGTCAAGCATTTCCCTGGTGGTGACGGTGTCTGGCGGCGTGAGGAGATCGCTGAAAATGCCGAGTTCGGCGCAGGTTTGTACCTTGCTGCGGACGTAAATTTCAGAGGCGGCGACATTGCCGACCAGCACCGCTGCCAGACCGGGACGGATGCCCTGTCCGGCGAGAGAGCGGACCTCCTCAGCGACTTCCTGTTTGATGGCGGCGGCAATAGCTGCGCCGTCGAGTATGACTGACATTCACCCCTCCAAGCATCATCGTATCGCCTCACGCCCTGGAGGGGGCCTTGCCTTCAGTTGGCCAGGCGAGCTGGTGCGGGGAGATGTGATCTGAAGGCGGCGGATGTGCGGCGTCACAGCTGCTTGTGATCCATCTCACATACGATCCCGCTCGGAAGTCCGTAAGTTCGGAAGTAAGGAATGTTTTAGATCACATTGGAACCAGTCACAGGACCTTCCGGCATTCAGTAAACGGAGATCAGGCTTGATCATGAGCAAATTCAAGGATGCAGGACATCTTTTCCGATTCGCGGGGCTGTTTGTCCTCTTATTTGTGGTGTTCCTGGTGGTGCGCCACTTTGTTGTCCCGAAGAGTTTTGGCAAGTACGGGCACTACCGGGCGGACGCTATCGGCGAAGTAGCAGCACATCCGGCGAAGTTTGCCGGGCACGAGACATGTGAAGCGTGCCACTCGGACGTCGCGGACAAAAAGGGTAAGGGGAAACATGCGCACGTGAATTGCGAGGCATGCCATGGAGCGCTGGTCAAGGTGCTTCCTGCGCCACCGCCTCCGACGCCGAATCTTTACGAGCGGATGGTGGCCCTGGTGATCAAACCGATGCCAGTGGATCCACCGGTGCTCAGACATGCGGAAGATCCGGCGTCGGTGGTGCCTGAGTTGCCGGATACGACGGTGCTGTGCGCGCGTTGCCATACGGCAAGCGCGGCCAAGCCAAAGGGCTTTCCCCAGGTGGTGCCGGCAGACCACTCAAACGGCCTGGCGTGCAAGACGTGCCACGACCCACATAGTCCGGCGATGGATGCGGGAGGTACGAAGTGAATATTTCGCGGCGACAGATGCTTATCTTGATGCCGGCGGCGGCGATTGCGTGGAAGGCCGTGCTGGCGGGCACACCGGAACAGAGTCCGAACTACACGATGAGCGAGCACTGGTGGGGAATGCTGATCGATATTCCCAAGTGCATTGGCTGCGGCAACTGCGTGCGGGCCTGCGCGACCGAAAACGACGTGCCGGACGGCTACTTCAGAACGTGGGTTGAGCGGTATCACGTGTCAGACGAGGACATGACCAACCCCGAGGTGATTTCGCCTGACGGCGGCAAAGAAGGCTTTCCGGTAGCGGCGGAGGACGACAAGAAATACTTCTTTGTCCCGAAGATGTGTAACCACTGCGCGGATTCACCTTGCACCCAGGTTTGCCCGGTGGGAGCAACGTTTATATCTCCGGACGGCGTAGTGCTGATCGATCAGAAGTACTGCCTTGGCTGTGCGTATTGCGTGCAGGCGTGCCCGTACGGATGCCGCTATATCAATCCGCAGAAGGAAACCGCGGAGAAGTGCACGCTGTGCTATCACCGCATCACGCAGGGACTGACAACGGCGTGCTGCGAGGCTTGCCCAACAGGCGCGCGTCAACTGGTGGACCTGAAGGATCCGAAGGACCCGATTCACGAGTTCTTGAAGACCCACAGTGTTGAGGTACTGAAGCCGCAGATGGCGACCGGAGCGAAGGCCTTCTATAACGGGCTGGACGGATCGGTGCGATAGAAGCTGGGACCAAGGACTAAGGGACATAGGGACGAGCGGGGAATGGTGACTTGCTATGAATGGTGTTGAAGGCTTCATGTATCCGAACGAGATTGCATTGCAGTGGAGCGTGCTGATCGTTCTTTACCCGTTTATCACGGGATTGGTGGCAGGCGCGTTTATTTTGGCGTCGCTGGAGCGGGTGTTCCGGGTGGAAGCAGTGAAGCCTACCTACCGGCTGGCACTGCTGACGGCGCTGGCATTTCTCCTGGATGCGCCGCTGCCGCTGCAATTGCACCTGGGACATCCTGAGCGCTCGCCGGAGATGTACTTTACGCCGCACAGCACATCAGCGATGGCGATGTTCGGGTACGTGTACCTCTGGTACCTGATGGCTGTGCTGGTCCTGGAGATCTGGCTGGACTACCGGAAGGACATTGTCTTGTGGTCGCAGGAGTCGAAGGGGTCGCTGCGGATTGTCTACAAGATCATGACGCTGGGGTCGAGCAACATCAGCGAGAAAGCGCTGGCGGTGGATGAACGCGTGGGATGGATCGTGACGATTATCGGCATTCCCTCAGCGTTCTTGTTGCATGGATATGTGGGATTCATCTTTGGATCGATCAAGGCAAATCCATGGTGGTCGTCGCCGCTGATGCCGGTGGTGTTTATCTTTTCGGCGATGGTGTCAGGCATTGCAGCAGTGATGCTGCTCTACATGGGCGTGACCAAGCTGCGCCATCACACGATCGACGTGAAGTGCGTGGACGCGATCGCGATGTATCTGTTTTATATCTTCATCATCGACTTCAGCCTGG
>PLST01000069.1:5343-6025 GCA_003164255.1 Acidobacteriaceae bacterium
GGGCTAACAATTCTTCCCTTGATCTTTCTCTGGGTGCTGGTGAAGCTGCTGCCACCGTGGCCTGATACGAACATCCACAAGGCCGCCGCGGCCGCGGACTAAGACGAAGACGAGACTGTTTCGATTGAGGAAACGAGATCGAGGGAACGAGACCCAGGGAACGAAATCGGGTGGAAGAGATGAACGATCTTCCCGACGTATTGGAACGCCTGACTACCCGGCTGGACGCGCTGGAACAGCGAGTTCTTGCGCTGGAGCATCCGGCAGACTCGGCGGTTGCCACGCCCATCGTGATGACCGATGCCGCGCCAACACTCGTGGTTCATCCTGAAAGCGACCAGGAGTTCCAGGCCACTGTGAGCGGCGGAATCTTCCCTGTACTGGGCAAGGCGATGCTGGGCATTGCCGGGGCCTACCTGCTGAGGGCGGTTGCGGAATCGAGTTCGCTGCCGAAAGTTGGTGTGGCCGCAATTGCCATTGCATATGCGCTGGCGTGGCTTGTGTGGGCCTCCCGGGCAAAAGCCGGTGAATGGCTGGTGGGCACCGTGTACGCATGCACTTCAGCCTTGATCCTTGCGCCGATGCTTTGGGAGCTGACTCTGCGCTTCAAGGTACTGTCCGCGCCGGCGACCGCCGCAGTGGTGTGCGGATTTGTGGTTGCGGCTTCAGCGCTGGCATGGAA
>PLST01000220.1 GCA_003164255.1 Acidobacteriaceae bacterium
AAAACACCCAATTCATTGAATTTCTAGGTCAAGTATCTCGAAAATCGTAACCATCTGATTGAACATTTCGCACTGTTTCGGACCATTCTAATTGAACATTTCGCACTGTTTCGGTTGAATAAAGTTGAACATTTCAGGCCATTTAGCCCAGAAATAGCGACCAAAGCAATTTACGCCTTCCACAGGATCGAGAAAACGCCGTTCGCGTAACCTGCGAACCTGCCTTTGCCGTCTACCCACGGTGGACACTGTCGCAACCCGCTATCGCTGCCCCTGCTGTGGATTTAAAACCCTTCAATCCCCAGGCGCGCTTGGCCTTTGCCCCGTCTGCTGGTGGGAAGACGATGGCCAGGAAGACGATGACGCCTCCGACGTCCGCCTTACCGTGAACGGCCAGCTCAGCCTCAAAGAGGCCCGTGACCACTACGCCCAATGCGGCGCCGCTCATCCCCGCTTTCTCCGCTACGTGCGCAAGCCCGAGGACTCCGAACAGTAACGTGCCTATTACGGTCCGTTTACCCACTGCCAGCGCCCGCCCCGGTTTGACCCTGCCAGCAAACCCTCTTAACATGAAGGGAGATATTCCCCCGGACCCATGGAGCTGTTACCGCCTGGAGCGGCAGCCGAATGCGGCGGTCTGAAAGCGAACCTCAGGGAGCGTACCTGGCTCGGCCTGAAGGCTCTTTAGAGGGATCGTCTGCCGCCGGGGAACCGCGACAGAGACAGTTTGAATGGCGCCGTATGCGCCCGGAAGGGTTAACGTTGAGTCCTGCTGACACTATCGAAGGCAACCTCGAGCCCGAAGCGGCTGAGACTGCTGCTGGCCATGAGCATGAAGGCCACGACCACGCTGGCCATGATCACGAGGGTCATGACCATGCCGCCCACGATCACGAAGGTCATAACCACGGCCCGGTTCTGAATCCCGAGTGCACCCGGGAAATCGTCCTCGACATTCCTGCTGACGAGGTTTCAAAGGCCTTCAGCAGCGTCGCAGCCAACTATCGCAAATATGCAAAGATCCCCGGCTTCCGCGCCGGCAAGGTCCCCGAATCGGTGGTGCGCCGCCGTTACGGCGCCGAAATCCGCAAGGAAGTCATCGACAGCCTTTTGCCGCAGCGATTCAACAAGGCAGTCGTCGATCTGGGAGTCAAGCCCGTAGGCCAGCCGTCGGTGACGGAACTGACGGTTGAAGACGGTGCTCCGCTCCACGTCAAGGCCGTGTTTGAGTACATTCCAGACTTCTCCATCGAAGGCTACCAGTCCGTCACGGTCGATAAGCCCTCCGTTGAGATTACTGAAGAAGAGTTCCAGCAGGAGATTAGCCAACTCCGCGAATCGCGCGCCACGGTCGAGCCGGTTGAGGAAGACCGGCCGCTGGTGGATGGCGACTGGGCGCAGATTACCTACACGGGCCAGGTTGAGGGCGAGGCCGAAGCCGCACCCGTGGCCGGCGAAGATACGCTGGTTGAAGTTGGCGGCAAAGACACCATGGAAGCTTTCACGACCGCCCTCCGCGGAGCCAAAACTGGCCAGGAACTGAAGGCTGAAGTGATCTATCCGGCTGACTATGGCGAACAGAAGCTGGCTGGGAAGACCGTTACCTACAATGTTGAAGTAAAAGCCATCAAAAAGCGCACCCTTCCCGAATTGAACGACGAGTTTGCCAAGGAGTTTNNGCAAGCTTCGCAGCGTGATGGGCGAAACCAAGGACCGGCTGTTTGCCGCACTTACTGAGCGCTATCCGTTTCCAGTTCCCGAGTCGCTGGTGCAGGAGCAGATTGACGCCCGGCTGGAGCGGGGATTGCGCGCTCTGGCGGCCCAGGGCATGGACCCCGAGCAGATGCGGAAGCTGGATTTTGCCCGCCTGCGCGCGGCCCAGCGTGACAGCGCCATGGCCGAGGTAAAGACGACGGTTCTGCTTGACCGCATTGCGGAAGCCGAAAAAATTACGGTCAGCGACGAGGAATTGGAAAACGAATTGCAACTGGCAGCACTGCAGTCCCGCGAGCCCCTGGATACCCTAAAGGTGCGATTGACGCAGGACGGCGGTATGGCTAGAATCCGGGAACAACTGCGGCGCGAAAAGACGGCTTCGGCCCTGTACGAAAGGCTGCCCGCATAAGCGGTTAGCTCAAGGGATGGGCGTCGCCCGGCAAGCAAGTTTACATGCCGGACGGCAAACAAGAAATCGGGCAGCAAGCGGCCCTAAACGGGAAAGCGGGAAAAAGACTCAATGGCATTGGTTCCCATGGTGGTAGAGCAGACGAGCCGGGGCGAGCGCGCCTACGACATCTATTCCCGTCTGCTACGCGACAACATCATTTTCCTTGGCACACCCATTGACGACCAGGTGGCCAATCTTATCGTCGCGCAGATGCTCTTTCTCCAGGGTGAGGATCCGGAGAAGGACGTCTCGCTGTACATCAACTCGCCGGGCGGTTCCATCACTGCCGGACTGGCCATTTACGACACCATGCAGTTCATCAAGAACAACGTGGTGACGTACTGCATCGGCCAGGCGGCCAGCATGGGAGCTTTCTTGCTCCTAGCCGGCACCAAGGGCAAGCGGTTTGCCCTGCCCAATTCCAGAATTCTGATTCACCAGCCTTCGATGGGCGGATTGAGCGGCCAGGCTACGGATATCGATATTCATGCCCGCGAAATCTTGCGCATCCGTGAAATCACCAACACGCTGATGGCCAAGCACACCGGCCAGCCGCTCGACCGCATTGAGCGTGACGTGGAGCGCGACTTCATCATGAACGCGCAGCAGTCAAAGGAATACGGCATCGTGGATGAAATCATTGACCGGCCGCGCACCTAAACGGCCGTAACCGCAAGGGCGGAGATCGACGGGCAAGACCAAAGGGAGCAATACCATGAAACCGCGTACGGGACCCGAAGAATCGTTGCGATGCTCGTTCTGCCACAAGTCGCAGGACGCCGTTGCCAAGTTGATCTCGTCGCCCAGCGACTACCCTCACGCCTACATCTGCGACGAGTGCGTCGCCGTTTGCAATTCAATTCTTGAAGATGATCGCAGCGAGGTTACGCCGGCCGCC
>PLST01000330.1 GCA_003164255.1 Acidobacteriaceae bacterium
TTTCGCTGTTCCTCCGGTATGGGCTTGTTGCCCGGCGGGGCGCAGCGCACAACCGCGCTGATCCACAAGCCGCTCAGCTTCATTCCGTCGTCGCGGGAGATGGCAGTGGCCTGCGAGGCAAAGCCGGCTTCATGCAAAACTGGAAACAGAAAGTCGCCCGACCCATCTCCGGTAAAGGGCCGCCCTGTGCGGTTCGATCCATGGGCCCCCGGCGCCAGTCCCAGCGCAAGCACGCGTGCATGCTCGTCGCCGAACGAGGGTACGGGCCTGCCCCAGTACTCCCAGTCGGCATAGGCGCGCCTTCGCACGCGGGCCACTTCAGCGCAGTAGTTGCGCAAGCGAGCGCAGCGGTCGCACTCAACGATCTCGGCGTTCAGTACTCTCAAGGAGGTTGCATCCTGCGCCGCATCTTGAACCATGGATAAATTCTACGGTCTGCTCGAACGATTGGCCCTGTGCCATACTGAATCTGGCTTTTCGATTCCCACGGGAGACCAACCAGATCCCCATGCCGAACACGCCCAATCCTGAATTCCTTCGCCGCGCCATCGCGCTTGCCACTGAGAATGTGGTCACCGGCCGGGGTGGGCCATTTGCCGCCGTCATCGTGCGCAACGACAGTATTGTGGGCGAAGGCGTCAACACGGTCACCACATCGCTCGACCCCACGGCGCACGGCGAAGTCAACGCGATCCGCGCGGCTGCGCGTTCGCTGGGTACCTTTGCGCTGGCAGGATGCGAACTCTACAGCAGTTGCGAGCCCTGCCCCATGTGCCTGGCCGCCACGTATTGGGCGCGCATTGACGCCGTCTATTATGGCGCCAGCGCGGCTGATGCAGCCCGCGCTGGTTTTGACGATGCCTTCCTCTACGAGGAACTGCGCAAAGATCACGCCGCGCGCCATCTGCCTTCAAAGCAACTGCTCGGCGGCGAGGCCTGGGCCAGCTTTCAGGCCTGGATCGATTCGCCAAAGAAGATTGAATACTGACAAGCAGCTTTCAGCTCGCAGCTTCTCTGTCCATTGTGTGCTGGTTTTGATTTGTCTATCGAACGATCGGAGGATCGTGGCGCATCCGCCAATCGATAGCATCCCTCGGGCCTAGAAGAGGATGCGCATTTCGGCTATGGTGTTGTGGTTGTAGGTATGAAAGCCCGAAGTCGCAATTTGCATGCCGCCACAGAAAACCAGAAATGGGTGCGTCGGTTTCCATTCCTTTTTCTTCAATACATAGAAGGCCGCCGGGGTGATAAAGTTCTGCATCTTGCCGTCGTGGCTTCCGGAAAAGTAAAAGGTGGCGTTGTTTTCAAGCTCGAGCCAGACGTGCTTCGCAAGATGATCCTGCGCCAGCGCGTTCCAAACGATGGTGCGCCCCTGGGTGGCGATCTTGCCGGTGGGCATATTGCCGCTGAGCGACGACTCCACGTTGATGTGTTTTGTGAGGCCGATGCCGCCGGCAAGTTGCGGAGTCCAACTGTCGGTGAGCGCGCCGTTCTTCGCGCTTCCTGTAGCGAAGGTGTGGCTACCGCTCGCCGTCAGAATGTAGTTGCCGTGCTCGGCATTGGCTGACACGATGCGTGCCTTGATGAAAACCGAACAGTCTCCAAAGCCGTCGACGGCCGTGGAGTTGTGCTGGATGTAGGGCGGGGGAAGAAAGTCGAATTCAAAGCGATTCCACGCCACAATGCCGCCGCCGCGCGCGTTGCCATAGTTCACGGTCTGGGTTCCGGCGGCTGCGTACTGGTTTGAAAAGGCGAACCGGTAGTACTGCGTGAGGCGCGGGTCGGTCTCCACCAGGGGCGTAGGCCACGTGGGCTGCAGAGCAGCCATTGCCGCGTTATGGCCGAAGAAGCGTTCGCTGAAAGTTGGATTCTTGTCCGGCTGCTGCGCCGGGCAGGCAATCACGCAGAATGTCGTGAGAACTGCGAGCGCACACGCGGAGATGACTTGGGATTTCTGCACAGGTTCTGGAGATAAATTGATTTTACCGGGCGCGCACGAAGTCGGCACGGGGATAAACTGCTCCCCCAAAACTATACTTCGCGCGCTTTGAGAGCAAGGTTGACAGGGCACGCGGCCGGATTCGGCAGCAGAATTCCGCGAGCGGATGTAACAACCGAAAGATGGGCCGCCCGTTTTACCATTTGCCGCCGGCACGAAGGTGACGGACAAATCCGAAGGTGAAGCCGAGCGTGTCGAGGCCGGGATTGCTCCCATTCACGTAGAGATTTGAGAAGTGGTAGAGCTGGAAGCCGACGCGCAGATTGGTTTTCTCAGTCATCTTGATCTGCGTGCCGACCCCGATCTGGAAGCTGAAGTTGGCATAGGTTGCATTGGGCGCCAGGGCTTTCTCGTTGAAGACGACTCCGCCCGTTTTGCCGCCCCAGTACGGCATCACCCGCTTGCCGTCGCGCCACATCATGCGCAGGCCCAGCGGTGAAAGGCCCACGCCCACCAGCGTCTTCTTCTGGGTGGTGAGGGGATTGCCCCACTGATCTGCCAGTGCCGGCTCGTGCAGAAGGACGATGGGATTAATTTCCATGGCCAGGTCGAAGCGCGAGTGNNATGCCGCCGTAGTAATCGAGCGAGTCAGTGGCGCCGCCGGCAAACTTGAAGCATCCGACCGAGGCAAACCCGTGGTAGAAAAGATCGCTGGTGGCAGGCGCCTGCGCCTGGGCGCGCGCCGCGGGCGGGGCAATGAGAGTGAGCCCGGCAAGAGCTGGAAGAAGGAGGGAGAAAAGGAATAATGACCCTCCGCGTTCAGCCGCGGACTTGATGAGCGCGCTTGCAATACGCACCGCCCGGTTGGGCTGTGGCCGCAGATTCGTCCTGAACAACCTGACCTCCATGACCGGGGGAGAGTGAACCGTTCGAGCAAAAGATAGATAAAGTCCGCGAGTGAGGGGAGGATAGCAGATTTTAAACGGACGGTGAAATGGTTCGTTTGGGGGGGGATCGCTGGCCAGTTTGGGGAGCGGGGCTATACTGCCAGCGATGCAGAATCGAGTGTGGGTCTGGATTGCAGTGTTGTGGGTCGGCAGCGGGGCGCCAGGCTGGGGCCAGCATGGGGCTGACTCCGGGCCTGTGTGGCAGATGCAGGATTCGGGAACGACGGCGGGGCTGCGGGGGATTGATTCAGTGGATGGCACGGTGGCCTGGGCGAGCGGGACGGGCGGGACAGTGCTGCGGACCGTGGATGGCGGAGCGCATTGGACCAGGTGTGCCGTGCCGGACGCGGAGAAGGACGGGGCTACGCTGGATTTTCGTGGGGTGCAGGCGTGGGATGCAGAGACGGCGATTGTAATGGCCAGCGGGCCGGGAGAGAAGAGCCGGCTTTATAAGACGGCGGATGGGTGTGGGACATGGAGGTTGTTGTTCACGAATCCCGACCAGAAGGGCTTCTGGGACTCATTCGTGGCTGCAATTTGGCCCGCCGAAGACAATAGTCTCGCCCTTTGCAAGCCCGGGACGAAGGTCATTGGAGGAGCGATCCTTGGAGACCCAGTGGTTCACAAGTCGAACCGACTGGACACAACCACGCTAACGAGTTTTTACCTCGCTGGATTTGAAGTCGGAATCAACTGTCCAATCGAGAAACTTGGTTCGAGTGTGTCCTCGATTTTTGCGCTGAATGATGATGAAGTTGCCTTCGCCGCTAGCAACTCTGTCTTGAATGAGATCGGCCCGGGCGACTACTGGGTTGCGACCAATACTCGGTTGATTCAGTACAGGAGGGGGGCCACGCTACCAAATAACTACACTGCAGAGCTTTTCTGCGATATCGGTTTCTCATTTGGGAACCATTCTGCAACTTCAGGAGTGTTTAGCCTCGGGATTCGGCCGGGTTCGTTCGAAGCGCCAAAGGCCGCAAAGATTGGCGGTTTTCAGTGGAAGGCGAGTTCCTGCCAGAGGGCAGACATGGTCGCGGTCGGGGGTGACTATCGGAGCATCGAGAATCGACAAAACACTGCCGCAACGACCAGCGGTACGAACAAATTCCAATTGTCCGAGGTTCCGCCTCACGGCTATAGATCTTCGGTGCAGTGGAGCGAGCCTCTCAAGGTGTGGATCACTGCGGGCACAAACGGCTCCGACATCAGTCGTGACGACGGCCGCACATGGCAGCCGCTCGACGACGGCAACTGGAATGCACTCTCGCTTCCATTCATCGTCGGACCAAACGGCCGGATCGCTCGGCTGAATCCATCTGCCATGCCCACGGGAAAGTAAGGGGATGCCTGCGCCTCCGGCAATCCCCAATCCGTAATGCCGTTTGAGGTACTTCGGAATACCGCTGAACAGCGTTGTAGTTGCGGGATACCTAACCCCTCCAATGTAAAATCGGATGTAACGGATGTCGCAGCCCAACTCACCGTCTGCCCTGGCAACTTTCCCCGCCGGAGGGGACCCTGAATTGCGGACTGAAAACCGGAATCCGGATCCAGCGGGCAGAGCTCAGCAAGACCCCATCATCCGGGTTGAAGGCCTTCGCAAAACCTACAAAACTGCGCGCGGCGCTCTCGACCTTTTTGACAACCTGAACCTCGAAATCGCCGCCGGCGAAATGGTGGCAATTGTTGGGCAATCGGGCGCTGGAAAGAGCACTCTTTTGCACATTCTGGGCGCGCTTGATACGCCTTCCGCGGGAACTGTATACTGCGCCTCAACCAACGTGGCCAGCCTTTCTCCACGGCAAGCGGCCGCCTTTCGTAACCGCGAAATCGGTTACGTGTGGCAGTTCCACTACCTTTTGCCGGAGTTTACGGCGCTTGAAAATGTGGCCATGCCCTTGATGGCCAAGGGAACAAGCAAGCGCGAAGCGCTGCAAGTTGCCGCTAACTGGTTGAGGGAGGTTGGTTTGGAAGATCGTGGCGCCCATCGGCCCGGAGAATTATCGGGCGGCGAGCAACAGCGGGTGGCATTNNCAGAATCTTCACCGCAACCACGGGCTCACCTCAATGCTGGTGACCCACAATCTGGATTTGGCCGCGCGTTGCACCCGGGCACTGCGGCTTGAAGGCGGAAAACTGGTTCCCCTGGCGTCGTTTGCGGGGCACAATCCCGCATCTGTTTGAAGAAAAAACACCCTGATGGGTCGTTTTTGAGTCTTAACTGTAAGCAGCCTGGAAATTGGTGGTGAGCAGGACTCTTCCAGGTTGAAGAGAGAAGGATGGGAGTCTCTTGGCAGCAAGCGTACCGGGGACGACGGGCGGAAGGATACCCGACACCATCCACATTAGCTGTTCGAAGGCATGGTTGGTATTTTCCATGGGAGCCTTCGGCGGCGAACCTAGAGGAAGGGCGCGCGCGTGTTGGGCCGAGGCCGGGATTTGAACCGGACGGTTACTCCAGCCGACAGCCTGGCGTTAACCCTGTAAAGGGGGGAGTGGAATATGTTCGAACGCTATACGGAGAAGGCACGGCGCGTGGTCTTCTTCGCGCGGTATGAGGCCAGCCAATTCGGCTCGCCCT
>PLST01000423.1 GCA_003164255.1 Acidobacteriaceae bacterium
TGTAGACGGCATGCCAGTAACTGGACTGGCTCTGCCGCTCGGCATCCTCAGCCCGCAGCAGATCGGTGATGGTGGCAAGTCCCGCGCTGTAGCGGTTCTTCAAAATGCGAAGGCTTTCGGCGGAGTCGTTCATTGCAGCCCGAGCTGTATCCAGCGAGAGTGCCGCAGTCTGCCGGTGAATGTGCGCCTGGCTCACCTGGAGCCGCAGATGCTGCTGCGTGGCCGTGACTTGCGCGTCGATCTTCTGTTTTGCCGCGCTCTCACGGGCCAGCTGCGCGCGCTTGCCCAGGGGCAGAAGGTCCACATTGATCTGCACGCCGGCCACCCAATTGTTTCCGCCTGAGCCGGCAAACGATGTGCGGTCCTCTTCCCAGTTGCCGTAGGCGCTCACGCGCGGACCAAAGTCTGATTTTGCCGCACCCAATGCGGATGCCTGTGCCGATTGCGCCTGCCCCAGCGCTATCAGATCCGGCCGTGTCTTGACGGCTATGGCAATCTCGTCTTCCAGCCCGCCTTGCGGAAACGTATGCGGCTCAATTGGCTTGAGCTCGCTTTCCTTCAGATCGGGAACGCCCATCGCCTCGCGCAATGCCGCCCATGCAAGTTCCAGGTCGCCCTGGGCCGCAATCAGTTCCTGCTTGCGCGCGGCCACATTCACGTCGGCCGACATCCGATCTGACTCCACGGCGAGGCCAGCCTTCACGTGCTCGTCTACAGAATTTAGCAGTGCCGCCGCTGTCTGCTGCTCGTGCTGGGCTACATCGACGGCTCGCTGTGCGTAAAGCACTTGCTGATACGCTCCGACGACCCCGAACACAATCTGCTGATCGACTGCTTTGGCCGATGAAGAAGCGCTTTGCTTGAAGAGGTCCGCGCGGTGAATCTGCTTTTGCGTCTTGAACGAATCGAACGCTATCCACTGCCCGGAGAAGCGCGTTGAGAAGTCCCCGATGGGTTGCGGAAAATTAAGCGCGTTGAGCGCAAAATCCGCCTGCGTGAACTGCCGTTGCCGCAGACGGGTCCCGAAGGCATAGACGGGGTCGTTACCACGCGATATGTCCTCAGTAAAGCCGAGTTGGGGCAGCAGCGCGGTGCGCGCCATCGTGGCGGCGGATTTTGCCTCCTGGTTATCGGCACGCGCAATTGCGACCTCAGGGCTTTGCAACAGAGCCATATCGATGGCCTGCCGAAGCGTCAGCGGTTCCTGCGCCACGAGGGCCGATCCCAAATTACAAAGCAGGAGAGATAGGCCCATAAATGGAAAAAGGCGAGAAGGCTTTGGGTGAAACATACTTGGATATTGCATTCATTGGAATAAAGTCCACGAACAAGGAATTCGTTACAAAAGTGCATGAAATAAGATTTGCCTGTACCGATGACTGCCCCCGCGATACAGCCTCCCGAAGTAGGACGTCCGGCGGGTTTGAAGGCACAGCAAGCCAGAGAAGCGCTACGCGGGGGATAACGGAAGGGTGAGATTCAGGAAGTCTGTGGCAGGGCTGGTATTCAAAAGGTTGATTTCTAATCGTTTGTCGTCCAAAGGGGAGGCCAGCGTCGAAGCTGCGGCTCTCAGAGGCCAGGCTGCCTTGAGGTGAACACCGGACCCGGTGATCGCCTTACTGTCTGTCGGGGACGAAGGCCGAGACAGGAATGGTGACCGACCCCATTCGGCCTGAGTTTCTGTCCACGACAAGAATACGCAGCGAAGCCGTACCCGGCTGCAACTGAACGAGATGTTCGTAAGGAATGCCTGTGGACAGCAACTTCTGATACGTCGAAGACTTCAGCCGCAGCCCCAGCGTTTGCCCCTCGACCTGCGCATGGAGGCCCGCATCGTCGCGCTGGATGAAGAAGACATCCAGCTTGTCCATCAAGCGCTCCGACTGCTGTTCCACAGCCAGCCCACCAGCCGCGATGTTGAGCTTCAAGTCGGCGCGCTGCTCCATGCGGGGCACTTTGGTGGTTACTGTCAATTCATTTGCATCCGCAGGTTGCCATACAGCCTGCTGGAAGCGGTCCTTCAGAGTGGCCGGCTCTTTCGTGTAGAGGTAGCCAGTACGGTAGCTCAACGTGAGGCCGCGCTGTTTGCCGATGAGCTTGACCGTGATGGCATGGTAATGGCCATCTGCCGGTTGATCCGGAGAAAAGCTCAGCAGATACGTGGCATTACCGTCGTCCACGATCTGCGCAAGCGCGGCCAGCAGATCCCCGGATCGCCTGATCGCGCGCCCCCCGGTGGCCTCTGCCACTTGGCGAACGGGCCACTGGATGGGGTGAACATCCTCCAGCATCTCAGCCTTGTTACGCCCTGATTGGTCGATCGGAATGCTCCCCGCCTGGGGGTTAATCGGAGTAAGTTCCACGCTACGGTGTTGGATGTCGGCGGCAATTGCAGATGTCTCCAGTTGCGAAATATCGAAGGGATAGACGGCCACATGCGCGTCGTTCATGGCCTCCTGCGCGCGCAGGACAAAACTGTCGAGGAGACCGGGGTTCCGGTCGGCGCCAACTTCCTGATCGCGCCAATCGGCGAAGACGTTGTCGGTGGAGAACCAGACCAGGTTCTTGTGCCCGCCAACAGCGCCCAGCCGGCGCGCCACACCGACGAGAATAATCAGCGACGCACGCGCTGGGTTGCTCCCCATGGTGAGTAGCTGAGGATCGACGGGAGAAAGCCCGACCGGCAAATCCGCTTGATTGCCGTTCACTGAATTGAGGTCGGAGACGTTGTGCACTTCACTGAACCGCTGGCGGTTGCGTGTCTCTTCGTCTTGAGCTTGCGCAACGGACTGCGCCGTGGGCATCCACTTTTGCAGCCGCGCGCTCACCGCGACGTGATCGGTGGTGACCTCCGCCAGCACGCGAAAGCCGAAGCTGTTCATGGTGTAGAGACCAATGCGCTCGTCCGGCGGCGCAGAGGCAAGGAATTGGAGCATTTGCGTGCGGGCGTTATTCAGGTCGCTCCAGGCAATGTGACTCTCATCGATGAGCAGAATCGTAGCTCCAGCCTGGGAGGTTGTATTTGGTGGTGAACCTGCCGCCGCATCGACAGACCGGTTTGAAAACGTAACTTCGGGCGAAACGGCTAGCGTATGGCCTGGGTCTGGCGAAACAGATTCGACAGAACTGAAGAATTTAATCTCCTGTCTGCGTCCGTTGTCAAAGACCTCGATATCGTCCGCTTTCAGGCCGTTTACCGGGTGACCCTTCTTATCGACGGCCACCAGGCTCACATCCACCAGCCGCGTAGTGACTTTGAGTGTGTAGCCGAAGGGATGGTCGAGTGCAGCGGTGCCGGGCTGATCGGACTCGTTGCTGCCCGGCTGGTCGCTGGCCGTTTCAAGGCTGATCTCGGGTTCCGTCGGGGCCGCAGGCACAGCCACTGTTACCGGCGCCGGGAGCGGAGCCGTCATGTCCGCCGTTGCAGGAGCGGCGCTGACCTGGTCAGCCTTAGACGAGTCTGTGTTTGCAGGCGGCGCGGTTTGCGGGCTCATCGAGACCGCGCCCGCGGCAATGGGCGAGGGCGCATTGGCGGCCGGCTCAACGCCGTTCCAGGCCATAATGCGTGTCTCCGAGCCGAAGCGGCGATATCGCTCAAAGACAGCATCATTCAGGAATATCTTAACTGGTCCCTTGTAAATCTCCACTGGATGCATCCCCAAAGTAGGTTGTGACGTGTGCGCCGACAACAGGGAGACGCTCCGCAGGGGGCAAATAAAGCTCTCTCCGCCTATATCAACGGCGCCGTATTCAACCATCAAGCGGCTCTTGGAGACAACTTCATAAGGCGGCATCTCCGCTTCCAGTGTGATGCGGAGAATTGCGCCGTTCGTCGGGTCGAATGCAATTTCACCATGATAAGCGGCCACTTCGGCGAACGAGTGCAAGTCCCCTGGCCTATCAGTGTCGTTGCGGATCCCGCTCGGTAAACAGCTAAAACACACCGAGTAATGCGATTGTTCCCTGAGCACCGAGTAGTGGAAGACCGCCTCTGTGCCATTCGCTCCCACTTCCCAGCGGCTCCATGTAATTTTGCCCTTGAGAGCATCTCCCACCACTGTGCTCAGGATCGGCCCAAACAGTCCCTCCGTGAACAGCCCTTGCTCTTGCGATTCGTATCCCTTGATCTTCGCCGCTGCCTTCTCGAAAACCTCATGGCCGTCACGGTACGTCATCAGGACATTGGACCTGCCTACGACGTGCAAAGGCAGATGGATCAAGGTGGTCATTCCCACTCTCCCTTGAATGTCCTCTAGCGGCTGATCCTCAAAGCGGGTCGTATCGCGCGTGGCAATAAAATTGGGCAACTGGCGAAGGGTCGTATTCACATAATTCACGACCGAGACCAGCATATGGCGCAGTGCGGCTGGGTCCGGCGTGGGGTTAGCGGGAGTTTCCGCTGCCGGAGGATCGAGGAAAACCGACGAGTCGGCCAGCGCAACCAGCGCCTGCTGGGACATTTCGTCCCGCAAGCCTGCCTTCAATCGCGCCAGCTTGGCTGTGCTCAGCCGTTCGGCCAGCACCATCCCGGACAGTTGCCGCGCAACGTCGGCGTCCGCCTGATGCGCGTCCTCGGATGCTGCCAGTGCCTGCTCTAACTCTTCCACCGAAATGCTGGTTGAAGGCTGAGCAGCGGCAGAAACGACCAAGACTGCCACGAGCACCAGCAAGATCGATTTACGCATCGCACTGCCTCCATCATCCGCCGAGGTGAGTATAGATCAGGAGGATGAGGCTATGTGATTCTCGGGGAGTTTGAGTCCAACACTCCGCTCTTCAGTGCGCTTTCTGAATAGATCGACCGCGTCGCCCTTGCGCCCAGCCTTCTCGCGCCTCAGCTTGCCGTCAGCGTCACGATACCTCACCCAATACACGCCGCTTCCAGGTTAAGGTCTGCAGTCTGAGGGAATATTTTCAGGATAAGTTATTTATTTTTTTTGGTGCCCAGAGGGGGACTTGANNCTGCCAATTTCGCCATCCGGGCCCTGCCCTCATTCTATTAAATCGCGCTCCAAAATCCCGCATGAAACTTCACCTGTACATCGTGCTCGACTAAAGCCCCATCGCCACTGAGATCGCCGCAACATCGCCGATCCGCTCACCCAACGCTGCCGGCACAACCTGGCAAATCTTCACTGATGCCGGCAATGCCTCGCGCTCCATCGCCCGCCGCGCCGGCTCAAGCAGTCTTTCCCCCATCCGCATTGCCAGCCCTCCAATCACAATTCGCTCCGGATTGAACAAATCCACCAGGATCGCTAACGCCTCGCCCAGTCGGCAGCCCGTGTCCCGAATAATCCGTCTGGCCAGTTCATCCCCTTGCTGTGCGGCATCTGAAACGTCCTTCGCAGTCACCACTCCATTTGCAGTCAGTTTCGCGCTCAACAGGGTCGCCGCTCCCACACTAATTGCGGATTCCACCTCCTGCCGCGCCACTTGCGCCATTCCTCCCCCGCTCACCCATCCTTCCACCGAGCCCGCCTTGTTGTAACCTACCGGCCCACTCGGGCTCAGCCGCACGTGCCCAATCTCGCCGGCCTGCCCCGAGGCTCCGCTCAAAAGTCGACCGTCCACAATCACTCCCGCGCCGAATCCCGTTCCCATGGTCAGGAAGATCATGTGGCGCGTTCCCTGTCCCGCTCCGAATCGGTGCTCGGCAACAGCTCCGGCGTTGGCGTCATTTTCAATTCTGCACGCCAGTCCAAATTCTTCGTGAAGAATCGAGGTAATCGGCACGTCGACCCAGGTGGAAAGGTTCGGTGGCGCCATGATCACGCCAGACGACTGGTCCAGCGGTCCGCCACAGCTCACGCCAATGGCGCCCAACCGCGCGCGCTCCACTCCCTCGCGATCGATGAGCTTGTAAATGGATTCCTTGACCAGTTCGATGGCCCGCTGCGGGCCTTGTTCGGGCAGTGTGGCGAATTCGATGCGGCCCAGCACTACCGGCGGTTCCGAAGAAAGCACAACAGCGGTTTTGGTGCCGCCGATGTCTACGCCGATCCAGACTTTGCCCGCATCCATCAAATTCGTTCTCTCCACGTTCGTTGGTCTCGCTCAAGTTGTTCTTTGACCCAGCCGGCACTGATAGCTCAAGTCTATCGTTCCAGAATATTGACCTCTTCAACCTTCTTGGAATGCGGATCGATGCGCAGCGTCTTGATCTCGAAGGGATGAAGCTTTCCACTCCAGCGCACATTGGCAAAATGCAAGTCCAGGTTGGCAGTTGTCTCCATGCCATCGGTTTCATAGAACCGTACGATGACTCCTTCGCCCTCCTCGGCCAGTTTGATCGCCGATACAACAACGTCAGGCGCATCAACGGAAAGGAAAGAGTTCGATTGCGGCCAGCTTCCGGCGTGAATTCCCTGGTAAACCACCAACGGCGGAGCAACCAGTTCCTCTGCCTGCCGCACGATGTTCGCATCCCGCCACGATCCGGCGTGCGGCACAAGGATCATGCGAAAGGTCTGAAGTCCCTGATCCTGCCATTGGTAGTCGAGACTCGGATCGATCCTCTGCGGCATGTGGTTTGCGTAGACCGCGCCGCGCGTAACTGAGACGCGCAGATCGCTGCCGTTCACGCTGTAGCCATACTTTGCATCGTTGATGACGGCAAGACCGTAGCTGTCTCCATTGCCGCTCACGTCCACCCAACGCTGGCCCGGATCTTCTTCTCCTCTTGTGGCGCGTTTCATGGCGCCGTAGGCTATCTCGTAGGTTGCTGTCGGATCATCGACATCTATAGGAAAGGAGAACTTGAGCATCTTCAAGTGCTCATGCCAATCGAGGGCGACGCGGGCCTCGAGTCTTCTGCTATGCGCATAGAGGATCCAGTCGATGGTCAGCGAGGAGTTGCCGTACACTGAGTGGACTCGCATCCGTGCGCGCAGCGGACCGTTCTCAACGAGTTTGACGCTGTCCGCTTTGAAGGCGCCAAGCTCATCGGTATACGCAACCAGGTTGTGCGCCCAGGTGTCGTTCTGGTCGTTAAAGACGACGGCGCGGGCGCCGGTTTGCGCGTCGCGAAAAACCTCTCTGCCGGCAGCCTTGTCGAAAATACCAATTGCCCCTTCCGGCGAAAAAGTCGCGCGAAGAAATTCGTTCTCGAGTGCATTCGACTCCGCCTTGAGGGAGCTTTCCTGCGCAGAACCGGTTGCCGCGATCTTCCTGATGCGAATCTGCCGGTAACCGAACGCAAGCAGGCTCACCTGTGCCACGATTCTGCGCCGGCCCTGAGCCGCTGTAGTAGCCTGCACCCACTGAAAGGGCACTCGGGCGCCGTCTCCGTCTTCCACCGAATATGCATCCTTGTCGCTCAATCCAAGGTCATACTCAATGTTCTCGGTCGTGCTCCAGGCGTGAGGGTTGAAGACGAACAGATAATTGGACTCCGGGTCGGCCGTCGGCACCTGCCAGGCGAGTTTTTGTGCACTCAGGTACATGGCCTGTTGCGCTACATCAATCGCACGCCCCTGGCCTTCGCGCGCTGTCTTGTAGTGCTCCGGCAACGCGGTTCCCGCCAGGCTATCGTGGAATTGCAAAAACAACACGCGCTTCCACGAGGCCGTGAATTCCTCCTTCGGATAGTTCGCTCCCCATGCAAAAGAGCCCACCGCTGAAAGCTTCTCCGCGGTCACAAGAGACGCCTCGGCCTCGCGGTTTCCCTTTTTGACGGATGCCTCTGCCGTGTAGCAACCCACCGAGTGGTGCTGCAGATCGTCGTTCAACTCTGGAATATCGCCGCGATACGTCCCACGAATCTCGGCGAAGTATTGGTCCGGTGTGCTGTAAAGAATCTTCGGCGCTCCTGGCTCGGATTGAATCTCGCGAATGGAGATCATGTTCACCTTGGTAGGTCCACCGCCGTGGTCGCCTACTCCAAAGAACTCCATCGCATCCCGCAGCGGCCGCGGTGTCAGCTCGGCAATGGTGCTCTGCATCTGCGGCGCAATGGTAGGATTCCCATCGTCGTATGAGATCGGAATGCGATAGTCCAGAATCCGTGATCCATCGATGCCCTTCCACCAGAACAGATTGCCAGGCACCTTCTTCTCATTCACGCCTGGCCGCATGAACACGTAATCCTCCATACCCTCGAGCTTCAGTATCTGAGGCAAGCTGCCGGGGTGGCCGAATGAGTCGGGATTGTATCCGACCTTGGCGGTCCTGCCGAAAAGCCTCTTCAGCGTTTGCTGACCATAGAGCCCCTGGCGCGCCAGCGACTCGCCATTTGGAATGTTGACATCCGGCTCGACCCACCATCCGCCCACCAGGTCCCATCGTCCTTCATCCACGCGCTTCTTGATCTCCGCGAGCATGGCGGGATCGTTCTCTGCAACCCACTCGTAGAACTGCGACGAGCTTGTCGTCATTGCAATATCGGGATCTTCGTTCATGCGATCGAGTGCCGAACGAAACGTGCTGTGAACCACTGAGACGCCCTCGGACCACGGCCAGAGCCACACGGGGTCGATGTGCGCGTTCCCTATCATGTGAAAACGAAACTGATCCGACTGTGCAGGCCACGAGGACGCATCCTGAGCGCGCAATTCCGGTACGGACACAACGAGAGTCATCAGCAAGGCAGCGCCCGTCCAGGTCAGGGTTGAACTACTCCTCTTCACCGCAGCCAGTGTCATAACCTTCTCCCAAAGGTCTTGAATTCTAAACGGACAGCCGTCCTCTTACAACCGAGCGAAACTCTCCCCAAGGTCAGCACAAAGACGTATCTGGATTGTCAGATTGAGGTCTCAATCTTTTGGGACGGAGACACAAGTCTCGCGCGAGCCCTGTCCGCTGTAAGTTCGCTCGTGTGCCTAGCGCTTCTTGGCAGGCTTCTTCGCAACAGCCTTCGCAGGCTTGGCTGCTTTTGCCTGAGGCTTGCCCACAGGTTTAGCTGCTGTTTTTGGCTGTACCTTCGCACTGCTCTTCAAGGCTGGTTTGATTTGAGCTTTCGGCGCGGGCTTGGCGGCACTTTTGCTTGCCGCGGGCTTGGCGAATTTTGGCAACTTCGTCGGCACAGGAGCGGACTTTTTCGCCGCCGCAGGTGCAGGCTTCGATTTCACCGGTGCCGGAGCGAGCTTAGCCTTGACCGCGGGAGCCTTCGCTGCAGGTTGGCCCTTGGCCTTTACCTCCGACTTCGGTGCCGCAATTGGCGCCTTCTCCGCTTTCCCTGCCTTTGCGGCAACCGGCTTTTCCGCCTTTACCGGTGCGGCCACCGCAGCCGTCTTTCCACTCTTCTTGGCAGGCTCTTGAGGTGCGGCTTTCTTCTTGCTCCCGGATTTCGCCGCGGCTACCGGCTCATCCTCATC
>PLST01000160.1 GCA_003164255.1 Acidobacteriaceae bacterium
GCGCCGCGTCAGCAATGTTCTGGGCGGATTCAGTGGCAATTGCGGCCGTCCGCTCGAAGCCGAAGAGTTCACCCTGAGTGTTGCGGGCCTCAATGACTCCGTCGGAGATGAGCAGCAGCGATTCGCCCTCGCGGAGCTGAAAGCTCTGCGGCGGGAAAGAGATTTCCGGCATCGCCCCGAGTGGAAAAGCGCCATCGAGTGCCAGCTCTTTGCCATTGATGTAGGGCGGCAGATGTCCGGCATTGGCCAGCTCGACGTTTCCGTCGCGATCGATGCGCATGGCCAGGCATGTAACCAGGCCGCGGCCTTGCAGCCTTTCGTTCAGCAGCGTCAGAAGGCTGCCGGGAGCGGAGGTGAATTTGAATGCGGTGCGGATGGAGCCGACGATGAGCGCTGCAAGCATTCCGGCCTTCAGTCCTTTTCCTGCCACATCGCCGATCACGATCAACGTGCTTCCATCGCGCGGGTCGGGAAGCACCTGGAAGAAATCTCCGCCCACCTCGCGCGAAGGCTGATAGACGCTGTGAATGCTTAGTCCAGGAGTGGGAGGCAGCTTTTCGGGGATCAGGTATTGCTGGATCTCGCGCGCCGAAGCCATTTCGCCGTGCAACTCTGCGCGTTCCTGGTTCGTGGTGCGCAGCTGCTGTACGAGCAGAATGGTCATGGCAACCACGACGGCAGCGATGGCCATGGAACGGAATGGCTGAATCCTGAGGAACAAGGACTCGATATCGAGATTCAGGAAGGGGAACTGCACCACCATATACAGCAAGTCCATCAGCATCCAGACGAAACACACGATGGCAAGCGCAGTCTGTCCCCGGCGTACGGATCGCAGCGGCAGAAACGCGAAAGGGATAGCAAATGCGGGCACGATGGTCGCAACCACTTCGATGGTGGTCATGGTGGGCTGGACTTCAACGAACCAGCGAAGAGCAACGCTGGCGCGTATTGGCAGAAGGGCAGCCACGAGGAGCCCGGTCGGGTAAAAGAAATTGACGCCAAGGGCGATGCGAAAGAAGGCGGGCACGGGCTTGCGATTCACGGCAAAGAAGAACAGGATGGCGAAGATCGGCAGGCTTTGTCCCAGCGCGTACAACAGGAATTCCAGGTGCGAGGAGTAGTGAACCGACGCAGTAACCAGGAATTCGTTGATGCGGAGATCGGCAAGATCGAGCCAGGTGAGGCTGATCCAGAGGATGTAGCGCTGGGTGCGGTCGAACCAAAAAAGCGCCATGAAAAACAGGCCGGCGGAAGCAATGAGCGCGTAACAGGCCCAGGTGACCGACTGCGATTGCGTGCGCTCGTACACCTGGCTCCAGTAAGCATTTCGTTCCAGCTCCGCATCTCCCAGTGAGAGACTGGGCAGCTGCTCCCGGCCATTGATCTCAGGCGTGAAGGTCATGCGGACGGCGACGACGACGGGAAGGCTGCGCTGGGAGAATTCGGCAGCTGAGTAGTCGACGACAAGTCCGACGGTGTGGGCGCCGGTGACGATGTTGCCGGAGACACCGATGCGGCGGCCGTTGGCGAATACCTGCCATGCGAGATCGCCGGAGACCTGGAGTTGAGGTTTGACGGCTGCCGCGAGTTGGCCAGGATCGAAGCGGCAGCGCAGCCAGAAATAAGGCGTCGAAGTAGCGAGTGGCACCCACGTAGCCACCGGCTGCCAGTCCGCTTCGTCGAGATTCGGAGCCGCCCATCGCATGTCGTCGCCCTGCTTCCAGACGCACTGCTGCGGCGCAATGCTCAGCGCCGTTTGCGCGGCAAGAGGCCAGGGCAAGAGCAGCAGAAGCAGAAGTGTCTTACGCATGCAGAACCTCCGCTGGAGCGAGCGTCGGGGTGAGCACGGTAATGTCGTCTTCCTGGCCGAAATGCTGTGCCGCGCCGGCGATTGCTTCGGCGAACTGGACGAATGCAGCCGTCGAGCAAAACAGCACGAAAAATGTCGCAATCGCCTTGCGCATGGTTGACCTCTCGCACAACTCTGGCACACAACTCTGCAACCCGTGCAGCTCTTACGCCCTGGTCAGATCCAGAGCCGACAGGTGCGTCATCGTTTTTCGCCCATCGCCAGCCGGGTCAGAAGCGCAAATCTCACTGCGGTATTGGGGAAGCGCCGGGGGAAGCATGGCATGAGAATACCTTGCCGATGTGATTCAAAAAAGCAAAATTTGCGGTTGATTCGGGCGAGCGGTTCCGCGGCGTCACCGGGATAACAGGGCAGCGCCCCGCGCACTCTACAATAAAAATCTCATGTCCGATCTTCATGGCATATTGGCAACCATCAACTGGCACTGGGTGTGGCTGGTGGTGGCCGCATTTCTGGCCGGCGTGCTGAACGCCGTGGCCGGTGGCGGTTCGTTTCTGTCGTTTCCTGCGCTGCTGGGCATGAATGTGCTGCCGGTGCAGGCCAACGCCACAAATACGGTGGCCATCTGGCCCGGCCAGTTGACGTCGGTTGCCGCCTACCGCGAGGATGTGAGGAAAAACCTGCGCGCGGCCTTGCTGATGGGTCTGGCAGGACTGGTGGGCGGCACGGCCGGAGCGGTGGTGCTCTTGAACACGCCGCAGAAAACGTTCATGCGCCTGGTGCCGTGGCTGCTGCTGTTTGCCGCGTCCACTTTTGCCGTGAGCGGGCCGGTGACGCGAGCCATCGAGCGGCTGAATCTCGACCGGCTGAAGTTCAAGCGCCAAGCAAGCGCCGGTTCCGGCGAGCCTCATGCGCCGCACCGCCTGTCGCTTTTTGTGGCTACCATGGTGGTGAGCTTTTACGTGGGCTACTTTGGCGCCGGAGCGGGCTTCCTTTTTATGACGATGCTCGCGCTTTTAGGCTACGAGGACATTCATGCCATCAACGCGCTGAAGGTGGTGGCCAATCTGCTGGCCAACGGCATCGCCTTTGTCATCTTCA
>PLST01000439.1:0-1673 GCA_003164255.1 Acidobacteriaceae bacterium
GCAGTCGGCCAAGCCCAAGTACGTTCTGGTGAACGGCGACGAAAGTGAGCCCGGTACCTGTAAGGACCATTTGATCTTTCTTCACGATCCCCATGCCGTGATCGAAGGCACCATCATTGCCGGATTGGCGATCGGCGCGAAGGTTGGTTTTATTTACCTGCGCGGTGAGTACAGATATCTCCTGGAGATTATGGAGAAGGCTGTCGCCGATGCCTACGCGAAGGGCTACCTGGGCAAGAACATCTTCGGTTCCGAGACTGAATTCGAAATCATCACGCAGACCGGCGCCGGCGCCTATGAAGTGGGCGAAGAGTCGGCTCTGATGGAATCGCTCGAAGGTAAGCGTGGCGTTCCGCGGATCAAGCCTCCCTTCCCTGCTGTTGTTGGTCTCTACGGCGGACCTACCGTCATCAATAATGCTGAGACCATTGCCACCGTTCCTCACGTAATTGAGATGGGCGGCGCCGCCTTTTCGGCGATTGGTTCCCCGCGTAACGGCGGCACGCGCCTGTTCAGCGTGAGCGGTCATGTGGAGCGCCCCGGCGTTTACGAACTGCCCATGGGCTATAACCTGAAAAAGATTGTTTATGACGTCGCTGGCGGTATACGAGGCGGCAGAAAACTGAAGGCGGTGGTTCCCGGCGGCTCTTCGACCCCGGTGTTGCTGCCGGAAGAGATTGAAGAGCTCGGCATGGATTTCGACCAGGTGGGCAAGGTTGGATCGATGCTCGGCTCAGCAGGCGTGGTGGTGCTCGACGATCAGACCTGCATCGTTGAGTTTGCTCTGAGGACCATCAGCTTCTATCAGCACGAGAGCTGTGGCTGGTGCATTCCCTGCCGCGAGGGAACTGACTGGCTCAAGAAGTCGCTCACGCGCTTTCACGCCGGGTTTGGTGAAGCGAAGGACATCGACAACATTCAATACCTGGCCGAAAACATGATGGGGCGCACCTTCTGCCCGCTTGGCGACGCTGCGGCCATGCCTACGATTGCGTTTGTGAAGAAGTTCCGCAAAGAGTTTGAAGATCACCTGAACGGCAGGCCATGCCCGTTCGCGAAACATGTTGAGATGGCCGTACTTTAACGGGCGCTGGAGACGAATGGCTGACGTAACCTTCATAGTCGATGGAAAGACTCTCACCGCTCCCGCGGGAACGTTGCTGATTGAGGCATGCCGCAAGGCGGGCATCGAGATACCGGCCTTTTGCTACTATCCCGGACTGAGCCTGCAGGCGGCCTGCCGGATGTGCGTGGTGCGCCAGGAGAAAGTGGGCAAGCTGCAGACGGCCTGCACCACCACCGTCGCCGAAGGACAGGTTTTCATCACTGAATCCGCAGAGATTGCGCAGGCGCGCAAGGCGACGATTCAATTGCTGCTCGGCAATCATCCGCTCGATTGTCCGGTGTGCGACGCAGGCGGCGAATGCGAACTGCAGGACATGACGTTCAAGTACGGCGCCGGAGAGAGCCTGTACGCGGAGGCCAAGCAGCATCGCGAGGAACAGCAATGGTCTCCCGCTGTTTACTTTGATCGGCCGCGCTGTATTCTTTGCTACCGGTGCGTGAGGATGTGCGGCGAGGGCATGGATGTGTGGGCACTTGGCGTGCAGAATCGCGGTGTTAGTTCGTCGATTTCGCCCAATGGCGACGATCATCTGGATTGCGAGCAGTGC
>PLST01000439.1:1696-2506 GCA_003164255.1 Acidobacteriaceae bacterium
CATTGTGCGCGCTGACAATCGCGACAAGAGCGGAATGAATGGCGATTTCCTCTGCGCCAAGGGCAGATTTGGTTTTGATTTTGTCGAAAGCCCTGAGCGGCTGACCACGCCGCTTGTGCGCAACGCAAAGGGAAAGCTTGAGCCCGCAACCTGGGAGCACGCGCTGCGTTTTGCGGCCGGCAAGCTCAAAGAGATTCGCGACAGCAAGGGCGGCACGGCCATCGGCGTGATTGGCTCCAACCGCACGACCAATGAAGAGAACTATTTGCTGCAGAAGTTCGCACGTACTATTCTCGGCACCAACAATATTGATCACGAGCGCTCGACTGCCTACGCGGACTTCGCCCGCGCGCTTGCGGGGACAGAAGGCAAGACCGCAGGGCTTCAGGAGATTGCCAAGGCGCCGGCCATCTTGCTGGTGGGAGGAAATCCCACGGAGGAGCATCCGCTGCTGGCATGGACTCTGCGCACAAACGTCCGGTTGAATCGCGCACGGTTGTATGTTGCAAACTCCGAGAGCATCAAGCTGGAGCGCCAGGCAAAGGCGACACTCACGCTTGCGCCCGATGGCTACAAGGATCTGGCAGTGACGCTCGACGGAGCGGAGGACGAATTCAGCAAGGCTGTGATGGCTGAAGAATCGCTGGTCGTCATCTTTGGCGAGGAGTTCCGCGGGCAGGCCGTTGCGGATCTTGTTAGCTGGGGACTGAAGCGGGGCAATGTCCGCTTTGCGTCTTTGGGAGACCACGCCAACTCACGCGGCGCGGCTGACATGGGCCTCTTCCCTGACCTGCTTCCCGGTTACGTGCC